>NZ_QZFV01000062.1:0-105617 GCF_003600245.1 Amycolatopsis panacis | reverse complement strand
ACACACACGCGAACCGGGCCACGCCCCCCGCCTGGGGGTCCGGGGGTCACCCCCCGGGAATAATCACCACCCGATCCCCGCGAAGTTACGCCAGCAACAAGCAGGGATCGGCCAATCGGGTGGGCCCACCAGGACTTGAACCTGGGACCTCTTCGTTATCAGCGAAGCGCTCTAACCGCCTGAGCTATGGGCCCGTCGAACGGAATGGACTCTACCGGACGCCTGTTCGGCGCCCGCAACCGGGTTACTCCCGCTCGGACAGGGTGACTTCCAGGCCACCCGCCAAATCTGCCGACACGTTGTAGATGAACGCACTCACGGTGGCCAGCGCGGAAATCAGCACGATGTTGATCGCGCCGAGGATCGCCGCGATGCCGAACACCCGGCCCGCACTGATCAGAGGGTCCGCCGGGGCACTGGCGCCCTCGCCGCCGACCAGCGACGAGTACGTGCCGTTCAGCTTGTCCCAGACGCCCATACCGTCGAGCACCGTGTACAGCACGCCGACTGCGACCAGCCACACGAAGAACAGTGCGACGCCCAGCACCAGCGCCAATTTCAGCACCGACCACGGGTCGAACCGCTTGATCTGCAGGCTGGCCCGCCGCGGGCCGCGGCCGGGGCGGCGCAGCGCGCTCGGGGTGGGACGGGTGCGCCCGGCCGGCGGCACGTCGCCGCCGGCCGGCTGGTCGCCGAAGAGCGGAGCCGCCGCATGGCCGGCGGCCGAGTGGTCCTGCTCCTGCTCCGCATAGGTCGCATCCGAGGTGGCGACCCCGGTCGAGACCGTGGCCTCGGAGTCGCCGCCGTCCTTGGCGGTGCGTTGCCAGGGCGGAGTGGCCGACTTGCCGTCGGACTTGTCGGATGGTGCCACGTTGAGTCAGTCCTTACCCGTGCGTGGGGCGCCGCTCACTGCTCCGGCGCCGTCCCGTCTTCTACTGTGGTCGGCTCGTTCTCGGTCGAAGGTTCCCCGGTCGCGACGGCGGCCTCACCGCCGGGTTCCGCGGCACCTTCTTCACCATCGGTGGCGACGTCCGAGCCCTCGTCGGCGTTGCGTGCCACCGCGAGAAGAGTGGTGCCCTCCCCGAGGTTCATCAGCCGCACGCCCTTGGTCTGCCGACCGGCCTTGCGCACGTCACGCGCCGGCGTGCGGATGACTCCGCCGCTGGAGGTGATGGCGAACAGCTCGTCGTCCTCGTCGACGATGAGTGCCCCCACCAGCCTGCCACGTTTGCTGTCGTGCTGAATGGTGAGCACACCCTTGCCGCCCCGGCCCTGCACCGGGTAGTCCTCGATCGAGGTGCGCTTGCCGTACGCGCCCTCGGTCGCGACCAGCAGGTACTTGTCCTCCTTGACCACGCCGATCGCGAGCAGCTCGTCACCGTCGTTGAACCGCATGCCCAGCACGCCGGAGGTCGGCCTGCCCATCGGGCGCAGCGCCTCGTCGGTGGCGTGGAAGCGGATCGACTGGCCGCCCGCGGACACCAGCAGCAGGTCGTCCTCGGCCGCGGCGAGCACCGCGCCCATCAGCTCGTCGCCCTCGCGCAGGTTGATCGCGATCAGGCCGCCGGCGCGGTTGGAGTCGAAGTCGGTGAGTTTGGTCTTCTTCACCAGCCCGCGCTGCGTGGCGAGCACGAGGTACGGCGCCACCTCGTAGTTCGGAATCTCGATGACCTGGGCGATCTGCTCGTCCGGCTGGAAGGCCAGCAGATTCGCCACATGCTGGCCACGCGCGTTGCGGTTGGCCTCGGGCAGGTCGTAGGCCTTCGCGCGGTAGACCCGGCCCTTGTTCGTGAAGAACAGGATCCAGTCGTGCGTGGAGCACACGAAGAAGTGCTGGACGATATCGTCCTGCCGCAGCGCGGTGCCCTGCACGCCCTTGCCGCCACGCTTCTGCGAGCGGTACAGGTCGGTCTTGGTGCGCTTCGCATACCCCGTGCGGGTGATCGTGACGACGACGTCTTCCTGCGCGATCAGGTCCTCGACCGACACGTCGCCGTCGAACGGGATGATCTGGGTACGCCGGTCGTCGCCGTACTTGTCGACGATCCCCGTCAGCTCGTCGCGGACAATGGTGCGCTGCCGCTCCGGCCTCGCCAGGATGTCCTTGAGGTCGGCGATCTCCAGCTCGATCTCGGCCAGGGTGTCGATGATCTTCTGCCGTTCGAGTGCGGCCAGCCGGCGCAGCTGCATGTCCAGGATCGCGGTGGCCTGGATCTCGTCGACCTCCAGCAGCTCCATCAGCGCGGGCCGGGCCTCGTCGGCCGAGGGCGAACGCCGGATCAGCGCAATGACCTCGTCGAGCATGTCCAGCGCCTTGACCAGGCCACGCAGGATGTGGGCGCGTTCCTCGGCCTTGCGCAGCCGGAACCGGGTCCGCCGCACGATCACGTCGATCTGGTGATTGACGTAATGCCGGATGACCTGGTCCAGCCGCAGCGTGCGCGGCACCTGATCGACCAGGGCCAGCATGTTCACGCCGAAGTTCTGCTGCAGCTGGGTGTGCTTGTAGAGGTTGTTCAGCACCACCTTGGCCACCGCGTCGCGGCGCAGCGTGATCACGATCCGCATACCGGACCGGCTGTTGGACTCGTCCGCGATGTCCGAAATACCGACGACCTTGCCGTCGCGCACCAGGTGCGCGATGTTCTCCACCAGGTTGTCCGGGTTCACCTGGTACGGCAGCTCGGACACGACGAGCGTGGTGCGCCCCTTCGCGTCCTCCTCGACCTCGACCACCGCACGCATCCGGATGGAACCGCGGCCGGTGCGGTAGGCGTCTTCGATGCCGGAGGTGCCGAGGATCATCGCCTTGGTCGGGAAGTCCGGGCCCTTGATCCGCACGAGCAGCGCGGCCAGCAGCTCGTCGTCGGTGGCCTCGGGATTCTCCAGCGCCCACACCACGCCGTCGGCGACCTCGCGCAGGTTGTGCGGCGGGATGTTGGTCGCCATCCCGACCGCGATCCCGGAACTGCCGTTGACCAGCAGGTTCGGGAACCGCGACGGCAGCACGTCCGGTTCCTGGGTGCGGCCGTCATAGTTGTCGCGGAAGTCGACGGTCTCCTCTTCGATGTCGGCCAGCATCTGCATGGCCAACGGCGCGAGGCGCGACTCGGTGTTGTGGCTGACGAACCCGTCGGCGACGAAAGCGTGGTCATCGGTGTCGACCCGGATGCTGTAAACGGGCTGCACACCGGCGTCGGCGACCGACTCGACCTCAGCGTAATAGAATCGTCCGTCCACCAACGGCTCGATTACGGAGAGCACCTCGGGATTGCTGATCCGCTCGCTGATCTCCTCGCGGCGGGTCTCCCAGCGCGCAACCCGGTCGACGTTGTGCCGGCGCAGCCAGTCCTTTTCGGTCCAGCGGTCGGCGCCGTGCTCCCGGATGTAGGCACCGACGAACGGCACATGATCCGAGGACATCGCACGCGAGTCAGCGGGGATCCGGTCCAGAATCGCTTCCAGCTGTTCCTGCTTGGCACGATGGAAACCGACCCGGGTGGCGAACAGCCGGGCGTCCCGCCGGTTGCCGAGGTAGACCTTGTACTCACCGTCGGCATACTCGGTGCGCCGGGAAACGATGCCGAACTCGAGCAGCAGTTGCTGCACCTCGCGGGCCAACTGGGCGCTGGGGGTCGAGTACGAGATCTGCACCGTGTCCCGCGGCAGGACAGAGCAGGAACCGTCGCCGGTGAACAGCCCGACGAGGAACGCCTGCTTCACCGTTCGTCCGGACTTCCAAACGAACTCCGGCACCCGCTTCTGCGCACTGCGGTGCCCGGCGAGTTCGCCCAGCACGCTGGCACGCAGTGCGGTCAGGTCCTGAATGTCCAGCTCGTGGAGCATCGAACCGGACTTGATCCGGCGCCTGGCCACGTACCGGCGCCCACCGACGACCTGGTCATACGCGTCGAGCACCGCCGCGAAGAATTCTTCGTCGATGTTGGTGAAACCAGCGCGGTTCTCGGAAACAAACCCCTCGGCGACGAACGCGCCGGCCAGCATCCCCGCCGCCCATTCGCGGGCATCCGTGCCGTCGTCCAACGGCGCCTCGGTGCGCTGCAGGACCACGCGGTCACCGGGCTGTATCTCGCCGAGAAGCTTCCACAGCAGAGTCGGCACACCAAGGACGTTCGCCAGGCAGAGCACCGGATGGTTGACGGTCCCGGCCACCTCGTAGCCCTCACGGGTGGCGACCTTCAGTGTCCGGTGCTCACCGGAGTGGAACAGCATCTCCGCCCGCACAGGATCACCATTGCGATCCAGCACCTTGAGGTCGATCGGGTTGTCGCTGTTCGGCTTCGCATCCGGGACGATGTCACCGATCCGGACGGTACTTCCGTCCGCGAGTTTGATCCGCGTGCCGGCGGGGTGGCAGTACCGCATGGCGGCAGCCGGATCGTTGCCCGGCGAGCCGAAGTTGCCCTGCCCGTCGATCAGCGGGTACCGCATCGACCAGCGCTGGGCCAGCCGCACGAGTGCGTCGTAGATCGCCGAGTCGCCGTGCGGGTGGTAGTTGCCCATGACGTCGCCGACGACGCGGGAGCACTTGTTGTACCCACGGTCCGGGCGGAACCCGGAGTCGAACATGGAGTAGAGCACCCGGCGGTGCACCGGCTTGAGACCGTCGCGCACGTCCGGCAGCGCCCGGGACACGATCACGCTCATCGCGTAGTCGATGTAGGAGCGCTGCATCTCCTGCTGGATGTCGATCGGCTCGATCCGATCGCGCTCCGGCGGCAAGGTTTCGGTCACTACGGGCTCTTCTCTTCACTCGGCGGCCGGGTGGCACCGGTCCCACCGCATCGCGGACAAGTCTTTCCTCGAACCTGGCCGGTCCCGAAACACACCGGGCAGTGTTCAAGCCTGGTCATCGAGGTCTCCTACACGTCGAGGAACCGCACGTCCTTGGCGTTGCGCGTGATGAACGAACGCCGGGACTCGACGTCTTCCCCCATCAGGACCGAGAACAGGTCATCGGCCTGCGCGGCATCGTCGAGAGTGACCTTGAGCAGCAGGCGGTTGGCCGGGTCCATCGTGGTTTCCCACAGCTCCTCGGCATTCATCTCGCCGAGCCCCTTGTAACGCTGGATCGCGTCGTCCTTGGGCAGCTTCCGCCCGGCCTCGGCACCGGCCTGGATCATGCCGTCGCGTTCCTTGTCCGAATACGCGTACTCCGGCTCCGACCGCGGCCACTTGATCTTGTACAACGGCGGCTGCGCGAGATAAACATGGCCGTGTTCCACCAGCTGCGGCATGAACCGGAACAGCAGGGTGAGCAGCAGCGTCCGGATGTGCTGGCCGTCCACGTCGGCGTCGGCCATCAGCACGATCTTGTGGTAGCGCAGCTTCGAGAGGTCGAAATCGTCGTGGATGCCGGTGCCCAGCGCGGTGATCAGCGACTGGACCTCGGTGTTCTTCAGCACCCGGTCAATCCGGGCCTTCTCCACGTTGATGATCTTCCCGCGGATCGGCAGGATCGCCTGGTACATCGAGTCGCGACCCTCCTTGGCCGAACCGCCGGCCGAGTCGCCCTCCACGATGTACAGCTCGCATTCGCCCGGATCGTTCGAGCGGCAGTCCTTGAGCTTGCCGGGCAGGCCGCCGATCTCCAGCGCACCCTTGCGGCGGACCAGATCCCGGGCCTTGCGCGCGGCGAGCCGGGCCTGTGCCGAGGAGATCGACTTGTTGATGATCGTCTTGGCCTCGGTCGGGTTGCGCTCGAACCAGTCCGCGAGCCATTCGTTGGACTGCTGCTGCACGAACGTCTTGGCCTCGCTGTTGCCCAGCTTGGTCTTGGTCTGCCCCTCGAACTGCGGTTCGGCCAGCTTGATCGAGACGATCGCGGCGAGCCCCTCGCGTACGTCGTCGCCGGTCAGGTTGGCGTCCTTCTCGCGAAGCAGCTTCTTGTCGCGCGCGTACGCGTTGACCACGCGGGTGAGCGCGGCGCGGAAGCCCTCTTCGTGGGTGCCGCCCTCGTGCGTGTTGATCGTGTTCGCGAAGGTGTAGACCGACGGCGTGAACCCGGTGTTCCACTGCATCGCGACCTCGATCTCGAGGCCGGGGCCCTTCGCCTCGAAGGAGATCACGCTCGCGTGGATCGGGTCCTTGCTGCCGTTGATGTGCTTGACGAAGTCTTCCAGACCGCCCGGGTAGCAGTAGACCTTTTCCTTGACCCGGGCCTGCTTTCCCTCGGCGTCGGCCTCGGTCTCCTCGTCGGACACCCGCTCGTCGCGCAGAGACAGGGTGAGGCCCTTGTTCAGGAACGCCATCTCCTGCAGCCGGCGCGAGATGGTCTCGAAGTTGTACGTGGTGGTCTCGAAGATGTCCGAGTCCGCCCAGAAGGTGATCGAGGTTCCGGTCTCGGTGGCCGGGCCGAGGTCCTCCAGCGGGCCGGGCACCTGGTCGGTGTACAGCTGGCGCCAGCTGCGGCCGCCCACCTGGATCTCCGCCAGCAGGTTGGTGGACAGCGCGTTCACCACGGAGACGCCGACGCCGTGCAGGCCTCCGGACACCGCGTAGGAGTCGCTGTCGAACTTGCCACCCGCGTGCAGGATGGTGAGCACCACTTCGAGGGTCGGCTTCTGCTCCTTGGGGTGCAGATCGACCGGGATGCCACGGCCGTCGTCCACGACGCGGACCCCGCCGTCGGCGAGCAGGGTAACCTCGACCTTGGTGGCGAAGCCCGCCATCGCCTCGTCCACGGAGTTGTCCACCACCTCCTGGACAAGGTGGTGCAGACCGCGTTCACCGGTGGAACCGATGTACATGCCGGGACGCTTGCGGACCGCTTCGAGGCCTTCGAGCACGGTGATGGACGACGCGTTGTACTCGCTCTTGTTCTCTGTCACCGGCGCTGTTTCTCCTCGTCTCGCCCAGCGGACGTTCGATACTTCACCAGTGTACTTGGCCGCCCTCGCTCACATGCGGCAAGGACACCCCTCAGCGGGTCACAGCGGCGCGAAATCACCCCTGGCCTAGTCCGCTCGTATCCGGAGCGTCGTCACGCGGTTCTCGGGGAACTCATCCGGCCGCGACGCAACCCCGGTCAGCCGTACGTGTCACGCGGGCCGCGGCCGGGCACGTGACGCGGGCCTTTCCGCCAGCTCGGCGCGGTCGGGCCCTGGATCCGCATCCGCTTGACCACCCCGTGCCCGACTCCCGCGGCGATCTTCGCGAGCAGCTTTCCCTGAAGCAATCGCAGCTGCGTGGCCCACGCGGTGGAACTCGCGCGCACGGTCAGCTCGCCGTCCTTGAGCGTCACCGGCTGGGCGTGCTCGGCGACGTCCTCGCCGACCAGCCGCGCCCACTGCCCGAAGACTCGGGCGTTGGTCATCGTGTCCTGCCAGCCAC
This sequence comes from Amycolatopsis panacis, assembly GCF_003600245.1. Classification (NCBI taxonomy): domain Bacteria; kingdom Bacillati; phylum Actinomycetota; class Actinomycetes; order Pseudonocardiales; family Pseudonocardiaceae; genus Amycolatopsis; species Amycolatopsis panacis. Next base: position 98,264 of record NZ_QZFV01000062.1, on the reverse strand, counting down.
TGTCGCTGATCAGCCGGGAGACCAGCCGGCCGAGCGGCTGTGGATCGCGGGCGTCGGCACCCGGCCCGGACCAGCGGCGACGGCGCGGGTGCTGCCCGGTGCCCCCGCCCCCGATCCGGCCACGACGCAGGTTCGGGGGCGCACCGCGTTCGCGGGCCTTCGCCTTCGCCGCTTCGAGCGCGGCGTGCGCCAGGTCGCGGCCGGTGCGAGGTTGCTCCCCAGGCGCGTGCCCGTTCGGCCCAGCGGGACCCTCACCATCAGTCACCGGACGGACGGAGTCACCTGGACTTTTCCCGGCGGCAGCGCTGTCAAGACCACCATCCGGCCGGTTCGTCACGCGCCGCGATAACCCGGGCACCGGTTTATCCACACTGTCCACAGGTTTATCCCCAGATCGATGGACGCCCGATGTGACACCAGTCACCCGGCGTGGTCGTGCTGTGCGATCAGCCACGCGTCACCTCACCGTCTGCCACCATGAACCGGGTGCCGGCCAGCTCCGCCGGGACGTCCTCGTCGACCGCCGCGGTGATGAGCACCTGTTCAGCGCCCGCGGCGACCTCCGCGAGCCGGGCCCGGCGCTTGCGGTCGAGCTCGGCGAACACATCGTCCAGCAAAAGCACCGGCTCACCCGCTTCGGCACGCAGAAGCTCGTAACTACCGAGCCGCAACGCCAGCGCGAACGACCAGGACTCACCGTGGCTCGCGTACCCCTTCGCCGGTGTTTCGCCGAGAATCAGCTCCAGCTCGTCCCGATGCGGCCCGACGAGACTGATCCCACGCTCCAGCTCGTTACGCCGTACGTCCGCCATTGCCGTCAGCAGCAGCCCACGCAACGCCTCAGGCTCCGCGCGCTCGCCACCGGGCGTGCCGTAGGACGGTGGGATCGCTTCGCCCAGCGAAGAGCGGTACGCGATCTTCACCGGCTGCGAGTCCGGCGCGACGCCCATGTACGCGTCGGCTGTGTACGGCGCAAGGTCTGCGACGAGGTTCAGCCGCGCCGCAAGCAGTTGCGCGCCTGCGACCGACAGATGGTCGTCCCACACATCGAGCGTCGACAGCGCGTACGGATCTTCGCGACCGGTACGGCGCTTGCCCGCGGTCTTGAGCAATGCGTTGCGCTGCTTCAAAACCTTCTCGTAATCCGCGCGCACACCCGCGTACCGGGGCGCGCGAAGTACGAGAAGCTCATCCATGAACCGACGTCGTTCGCTCGGGTCTCCGCGCACCAAAGCGAGATCCTCCGGAGCGAACAGCACGGTACGCAGAATGCCGAGCACGTCACGTGGTTTGCCCACGGCGCCACGGTTCACCCGCGCCCGATTGGCCCGGCCGGCAGTGATCTCAAGCTCGACCGTCAGCTCACGATCCTCGTTGACCACCGCGACCCGCACGAGCGCGCGCTCACACCCATGACGGATCAGCGGAGCATCCGTCGCGACCCGGTGCGAGCCGAGCGTCGCGACGTAACCGACCGCTTCGAGCAGGTTCGTCTTCCCCCGGCCGTTCTGGCCGACCAGCACGACCGGCCCCGGCTCCAGGGCGAGATCGGCCTGCGGCCAGGACCGGAAGTCGGTGACCTGGAGATGTCGCAGATACACGGAAGGGGACCGCGCGGGAGGCTAGCTCCCGGCCTTCTTCACCGCGTGGCCGCCGAACTGGTTGCGCAGCGCCGCCACCGCACGCATCGCGGAGGAGTCCTTCTGCCGCGAGGAGAACCGGGCGAACAACGCCGCCGACAGCACCGGCGCCGGCACCGCGTGGTTGACCGCTTCCTCCAGCGTCCACCGGCCCTCGCCGGAGTCCTCGACGTACCCTTCCAGGTCGTCCAGGTCCGGGTCCTCGTCGAGCGCGCGGACCAGCAGATCGAGCAGCCAGGAGCGGACCACGGTGCCGCGCTGCCAGCCTTTGATCACGGCCGGCACGTCTTCGACGACCTTCGACGCTTCGAGCAGCTCGAAACCCTCGGCGTAGGCCTGCATGATGCCGTACTCGATGCCGTTGTGGATCATCTTCGCGTAGTGCCCGGCACCGACCGAACCGGCGTGCGAGAAGCCCTCTTCCCGCGGGCCTTCCGGACGCAGCGTGTCGAAGATCGGCATCGCACGGGCCACATCGGACGCCGCGCCGCCGACCATCAGGCCGTAGCCGTTGTCCTTGCCCCACACCCCGCCGGACACCCCGCAGTCGAGGTAGCCGACGCCCTTGGCGGCGAGCAGGTCGGCGTTCAGCTTGTCGTCGGTGAACTTCGAGTTCCCGCCGTCGATCACCAGGTCGCCCTCGGCCATCAGCTGCCCGAGTTCGATGACTGTCTGCCGGGTCGGCTCGCCTGCGGGCACCATGATCCAGACGATGCGCGGACCGGTCAGCTTGGCCACCAGATCGGCCAGCGAGGCGGCATCGCTCACCTCGGGGTTGCGGTCGTAGCCGACCACCTCGTGCCCGGCGGCGCGCAGCCGCTCGCGCATGTTGAAACCCATCTTGCCCAGGCCGACCAGACCCAGCTGAACCATGAGAGCTCCTTGGTTGGTAAGGAAAATCCGCGGGGCGAGGGCCTGTCAGCCGGGCAGCCGGACCGGCATGAGCAGGTACAGGTACCCGGGGACGACGTTGCCCTCGGCGTCCGCGGGCTTGATCAGCGCCGGACGGTTCGGGGTGGTGAAGGTCAGCTCGGCCCGGTCGCTGTGCAGCGCGCCGAGCCCGTCGACGAGGTAACCCGGGTTGAACGCGATGGTCACCGGTTCGCCCTCGTAGTCGACCTGCAGCTCTTCCTCGGCACTGCCCTCGTCGTCGCCACCGGCGGACAGCCGCAGCGTGCCCTCGCCGAATTCGAGCCGCACCTGGGTGCCGCGCTCGGCGACCAGCGAGACGCGCTTGATCGACTCGGCGAGCGCACTGACCTCGATGACCGCGCGCGACGTGTGGTTCGCCGGCAACAGCTGGCGATACGGCGGGAACTCGGCGTCGAGCAGCCGGGTGGTCGTGTAGCGACCGGCACCGGACAGACCGAGCAGGCCGTCACCGCTGGCGAGCGCGAGCTTCACGGTGGCACCGGTGCCACCGAGCGTCTTCGCGGCTTCGGCGAGGGTGCGCGCCGGGACGAGCACCGCGGCGTCCGACAGACCCTCGGCCGGCTTCCAGGTGAACTCGCGCATGGCGAGCCGGAACCGGTCGGTGGCGACCAGTGTCAGCGATTCGCCGGAGATCTCCAACCGCATGCCAGTGAGCATGGGCAGGGTGTCGTCCTTGCCCGCGGCGGTGACGACCTGGGTCACCGCCTGGCCGAAGACATCGCCGGGCAGCTCACCCGCGTGCGCGGGCTGGGACGGCAGCTGCGGGTAGTCCTCCACCGGCATGGTGGGCAGGCTGAACCGCGCGCTGCCGCAGGTGATGGTGGCGCGGGCGCCGTCGACGGAGATCTCCACCGGCTGGGCGGGCAGCGCCTTGGTGATGTCCGCCAGGAGCCTGCCGGAGACGAGCAGCCGTCCGCCGTCGGCGATGGTCGCGGGGACGCCGACGGTGGCGGACACCTCGTAGTCGAAGCCGGAGACGGTGAGCACGTCGGATTCGCCGTCCGCACCCGCGTCGAGCAGGACTCCGCCCAGCACCGGCACCGGAGGCCGGGACGGGAGGCTTCTGGCCACCCACGCGACGGCGTCGGCGAGCCCGTCGCGCTCGACGCGGATCTTCATGCGCGCATCCTTTCGGCAACCGAGCCCCGCGGCTCGTGAAGGGTCGGTGGGTCAGCGGCCGGGAGCACCTGCGGAAGGCGTGCTCGACCGGGTCCCCTCCGGTCCGGCCTGCCCCCACGCGTGGGACGGACCGGCTGCAGGCATCCACGTTAGGCCGTCCCCAGGCCCCGCGTCACCTCGGCCTCCCCTTGACTTTGTCGACAAGACGACAGCCCTGCCGACTTGTCCCCAACTTCGTCCATCGCCTGTTTTTGTTCTGTTCTCTCTTTCACAAGATCTAAGAGCAGTAGCAGTAGTAGGGGCTGTGGATTGTGTGGACAGAGCTCGTTCGCGCAGGTGGCTGGGCGCGTCGGGCTGTGGAGTTCCCTGGTGGTGGATCGGTGGATGAATCGGCCGACCGGTGGATGGTTTCGGGCCTCCCCCGATTCATCCACAGTCTGGCCAAGTTGTCCCCATGGTTGTCCCCAGGTGTGTGCCGAGTTGTACCCAGGCTCTGTGGGTGTCCACCGCGGTCCGAATCGCCCTGGTGAGTGACAGGCCACAGCTGGGGACAAAATGTGGGCAACCTGGGGATTCCCGGTGGATAGAGCTGGGGACAACCTGTGGATTCAGTGTGGGTGCAATGTGGACGGATTTCAATCCGTGCTGGTGACGGATCCGTTGAAGCTGTGGGCAATCTACTCACACCCTGGGGAAAACCCCTTGTGTATCAATGGGTTTCGGCCGGTTGATTCGTGCTGCGTACGCGCGCGTACGCAGTTTCGTGTACGTACGCAGCACGAAGCTGTTGTGAGCAAAGGAAAAGCGCCTTCACGGCGCGTCGAGTTGCAACAGGTCTAGGCGCGCGTACGGCGGCCGGATATGACACGGCGCTCGCTGGGGATGGGTTGAGATCGAACCGGTCAAGCGTCACCACAGCCGCCGCCGGCCGGGTTACGGAGCTACTGACTCATGGACAAAAAAGAGCTGCTGGAGCCGTATACGACGGATCCAGCAGCTCAGTAGCGACCAGCGAGCTACTGCCGAGCCCGCTGCTTGATCCGGGAGGTCAGCTCCTGCACCTGGTCGTAAATCCGCCGCCGCTCGGCCATCTCCTTGCGGATCTTCTTGTCCGCGTGCATGACCGTGGTGTGGTCCCGGCCGCCGAAGGTCTGCCCGATCTTCGGCAGCGACATATCGGTCAGCTCGCGGCACAGGTACATCGCGATCTGCCGGGCGGTGGCCAGCGCCTTCGTCTTGCCCGGCCCGCACAGATCCTCAAGCGTCACGTCGAAGAACTCGGCCGTGACCCCCATGATCGTCGGCGCGGTGATCTCCGGCGCGTGCGAATCGGGGATCAGCTCGCGCAGCACGATCTCGGAGAGACCGACGTCCACCGGCTGCTGGTTCAGCGAGGCGAACGCGGTGACGCGGATGAGCGCGCCCTCCAGCTCCCGGATGTTCGCCTCGACCCGGGAGGCGATGAACTCCAGCACGTCGCCCGGCACCGCGAGCCGGTCCTGCGCCGCCTTCTTCCGCAGGATCGCGATCCGCGTCTCCAGGTCGGGCGGCTGGATGTCGGTGATCAAACCCCACTCGAACCGGGTACGCAGCCGGTCCTCCAGCGTCTCCAGCCGCTTCGGCGGCCGGTCGGAGGAGACCACGATCTGCTTGTTCGCGTTGTGCAGGGTGTTGAACGTGTGGAAGAACTCCTCCTGCGTGCCTTCCTTGCCCTCCAGGAACTGGATGTCGTCGACGAGCAGGATGTCGATGTCCCGGTAGCGTCGCTGGAAGGCGACCTTGCGGTCGTCCCGCAGTGAGTTGATGAAGTCGTTGGTGAATTCCTCGGTGGACACGTACCGCACCCGCATCCCGGGGAACAGCCGCTGCGCGTAGTGCCCGACCGCGTGCAGCAGATGCGTTTTGCCCAGCCCGGACTCGCCCCAGATGAACAGCGGGTTGTACGCGCGCGCCGGCGCCTCCGCCACAGCCACCGCGGCGGCGTGCGCGAACCGGTTCGACGCTCCGATGACGAACGTGTCGAGGGTGTACTTCTCGTTCAACTTCGTCTTCGACGTCTGCGGCTGCGCGGGCGCGGTGTAGGGCTGCCCGGCGATCGGCTGCCCGGAGAACGTGGGCCAGATCTCGTGCACCGCGGCGAGGGCTTCGCCCTCTTCGTCCACTTCTTCGTCGGTGTCCTCGGCGTCCTCCGGGGACGGCTTCGGCGGCTCGTGCCGCGACGGAGGCAGGCCATTCCCGTCAACCGGCGCGCGCGGCGGCACCACCGACGGCGCGGGACTCTCCGGGCGTACGGCGTCGACGCGCCCGTTGTCCGGACGCACGCTGTCGAGGCGCACCTGATCGGGGCCAGGACCGTCGAAATGGCCGTTGGTCTCGTTTTCCACCCTCGCGGGTGACGGTACATAGCGGGGTGCGGGCGCGACGGTCTCGGTGCTGTCCACCTTCACCGCGAGCGACACGGGCCGCCCGAGCCGCCGCGACAGCGCGTCGGTGATCGATGTGCGCAGGGCGCGCTCGATGGCTTCCTTCGCGAAATCACTGGGCGCGGCGAGCAGCGCGGTGCCGTCGAGCAGGCCGATCGGCCGGGTCACTCGCATCCAGGCCCGCTGCTGCGGGGAGAGCGTGCCGTCGGACAGCTCCCGCACCACCTGCTCCCAGATGACACCTAGATTGTGCTGGTGCTCGGACACCGGTCTGACTCCCCTCCCCTCGTCGGCGTTACGCCCGGTCCAGCCCCAGCACGCCCTCGAGCGTCATCCTGGCCCGGTCCGCACGACGGCACAGCGATATCCACATAGTTGTCCACAGCTGTGCACTAATGTACGGCTGCCCGCAGCCACGCCACTTACGGGCTCGACGTTCACGCCGGGTGCCTCCACACCCATGGCGCCGAGCGTCGGTGACGACCTGGCGTTCACCCCGTCCGGCGGCCTGAAAGAGGCACGCTAACAAGCCCCCGTCGTTGCCACAAGGCGTGGTGCCGCGCAAGCATTTCACGGTGTACGGCGTGTTGCCATTCGGTACCGCGGTGTGCCGGAGCCCTGGCGCGATGCGCTGGTCGCAATGCGTGGCGGAGGGGGTGGCTGCATGACTCTCGAAGGGGGTGCGTACCCTCGTAAGGTCTCCCGTAAGCGACGGGTGCGTTTCGCGTGCCCACGTATGTCGTCGCTCGTCGTGACGAGGCCACACGTTGGTAGGAGACACCAGAGACTGCCGTGCGACCCGCACGACATGCCGGGCGCCGGGGAAATGACCGTCGCCCGACGGCCGAGACACAGGAGAAGCAGTGAGCAAGGGCAAGCGCACCTTCCAGCCGAACAACCGTCGTCGCGCGCGGACCCACGGTTTCCGCCTGCGCATGCGCACTCGTGCGGGCCGGTCCATCCTGGCGGCTCGCCGTCGCAAGGGCCGCGCCGCGCTGTCCGCCTGATCCGGCCGCCGAGACGCGCCGTGCTGCCCGCTGCCGCACGTCTGCGGCGGAGTGCGGACTTCCGGGTCGTCCTCCGCCGGGGATCCCGGGCAGGCAAACGCCGCCTCGTCGTCCATGCGTTGACCACGGACCCGCCCGTGGCCACACCTGCTGTGGCCAGGGCGGGTTTTGTGGTGAGCAAGGCCGTCGGCAACTCGGTGGTCCGCCACCGCGTCACCCGCCGGCTGCGACATCTCGTTTCGGCCCGGCTCGGAACCCTGCCCGAGGGCAGCACGTTGGTCGTACGGGCATTACCTCCGGCGGCGTCCGCTTCGAGCGCGGAACTCGGCGCCGATCTCGATGCGGCGCTGCGCCGGCTCGGCCTCGGGCCGTCCAGCGGCCCGGCCCGGGATGGTGCTCCCCGGCAGCCGCGTCAGCAGGGCGCGGGCCCCGAACACGGATCAGCGGTGTAACCGGCCATGCACGCCACCCCCGAGCACGACGCCACCGGAGGTACCGAGGAGGCCAGCCCTCCCCGACCCGGACCGGTCGCCTGGGTGCTTCTCCTGCCCGTCCGGTTCTATCGCAAGGCGATTTCGCCGTATCTCCCACCAGCTTGCCGGTTCTACCCGAGCTGCAGCGCGTACGCAGTCGAAGCCCTGACCCGTCATGGCGCGGCCCGCGGCTCCTACCTCGCGCTGCGCCGGTTGTTGCGCTGCGGCCCGTGGACCCCGCCCGGCCGCGACCCGGTGCCCGAGAAGTTCTCGTGGCGACGCCGCAAGCCTGAAACACCGATCGAGGAGTAGCTCAGTGCTCGATTTCATCTACTACCCTGTGTCCTTCATCTTGTGGTGTTGGCACAAGGTCTTCGGGTTCGTCTTCGGGGAGTCGTCGGCGGTCGCCTGGATCCTCGGCATCATCTTCCTCACGTTCACCGTCCGCGGCATCATGTTCAAGCCGTTCGTGAACCAGGTCCGGTCGATGAAGAAGATGCAGGACTTCGCGCCGGAGATGAAGAAGATCCAGAAGAAGTACGCGAACGACCGGCAGCGCCAAGCGCAGGAGATGCAGAAGCTCCAGCGCGAACACGGCGTGAACCCGCTCGGCAGCTGCCTTCCGATGGTCCTGCAGATCCCGGTGTTCATCGGCCTGAACCACGTGCTGAGGGCGTTCACCATGCCTCCGCCCGGCGGCGGGCCGAAGACCGAGAACTACTTCTTCAGCCAGCACGACGTCAACTCGTATGTGAGCGCCAAGCTCTTCGGTGTCAACCTCGGTGAAGCGGTCAACAACGGTGTCGGCGCGATTTCCGGTGGCATCGCCAACGGCGGCTGGCACTGGAACGTGCTTCCGGTCGCCCTGCCGCTGATGATCATCGCCTCGATCGCCACGCACCTCACCGCCCGGCACTCGGCCGCCCGGCAGAGCGCCGCGGCCACCGGTACCGCGCAGACGGCGATCATGAACAAGCTGACGATGTACGTCTTTCCTTTCGGCGTGCTCGTCTTCGGTGCGTTCTTCCCGCTCGGCCTGCTCTTCTACTGGCTGGCGAACAACGGCTGGACGCTCATGCAGCAGCGCTTGGTCTACACCCGGATCGACAAGGAAGAGGCGACCCGCAAGGCGGAGGCAGCGGAGAAACGTGCCTCGCTCGGCCCGAAGCCGGGACAGAAGCCGACCGCACCGAAGGTCGGGCAGAAGCCGGTGCAGCAGAAGAAGGGCCAGCAGTCAGGTCAGCAGCGCAAGGTGACCAAGGCCGGATCGGCGCACGGTTTCGCGCAGACCGCGCCCTCCGGCGACAAGTCCGGCGGCGGCTCGAACACCAAGCCCGCGGAGAAGGCGACCGGTGGCACTCCCGAGGAGAAGACCTCGGAGTCGAAGGTCAGCGCAAAGCCGGCGGACCAGACCTCGGCGAACCAGACCAACGGAGCCAACGGGAACGGCGCACCCGGGCTCATCAAGAACTCGACGAAGAAGTCGGGCCGGAAGCGTCGCTGACGCCGAACCGGTTCGGAGAGGAGACGAAAGATGTCGGAGACGGTCGACACGATCGACGCCGAACAGAAGGACGGAGCCGAGGCGGCGGAAGCGGCCGAAGCCAAGCCGGGCGGTGACGACGACTCTCTCGTGCGGGAGGGAGACATCGCCGGGGACTACCTGGAGCGCTTGCTGGACCTGCTCGACTACGACGGCGACATCGACCTCGATGTGGAAGCCGGACGTGCGATAGTCAGCATCGACGGCGGTGAGGATCTGGAGAAGCTCGTCGGCCCGCGCGGCACCGTGCTCGAGTCGCTGCAGGAGCTGACTCGGCTGGCGGTGCAGCAGGAGACCGGTTCACGAAGCAGGCTCATGCTGGACATCGCGAACTGGCGAGCCGACCGCCGGGCGGAACTGAAGGAGCTCGGCCGGTCCACGGCGGAGTCGGTGCAGGCGAACGGTGAGCGGGTTCGCCTGCAGCCGATGAGCCCGTTCGAGCGCAAGGTCGTGCACGACGCGGTCGCCACGGTCGACGGCGTGACGAGCGAGAGTGAGGGCGAGGACCCGAAGCGCCGAGTGGTGATTTTCCCCGAGGACTGATCGTCAGCGCGAAGCACTGAGCCGAAGCGGCCCACCGGTTGAATCCGGTGGGCCGCTTTGTGTTCGGTGCACCAGGCGCGGTCGCTTCGGCGGAGGCGAATTACACGCATGGTGTTTCACGTGAAACGGGTGTGGACAGCTCAGCTCGCCGAGTGGACTTGTCCACAGATGCGGTCTGTCGGCTCGATTTGCCCCGGGCATCAGGGACAATCAACGGGGTGCGTTTCACGTGAAACGCGCAGAGCGAGGAGTGAACGTAGTGAGCTTGGACGGCGCCACCGGGACGGTCCGGACCGCGGCGGTGGAGGTGTTCGGAGAGCGCGTCGACCAAGCCGCCCGGTATGTCGATCTGCTGGCGACCCACGGCGTGGAGCGCGGCCTGATCGGGCCGCGCGAGGTCGAACGGCTGTGGGATCGGCACGTGCTGAACTCGGCTGTGATCGGTGAACACATCCCGGAGGGCGCCCGGGTGGTCGATGTCGGTTCGGGTGCGGGGCTTCCGGGCGTGCCGCTGGCGATTGCCCGACCGGACCTCGCTATCGTTCTCCTGGAACCCATGGCTCGCCGGGTTGACTGGTTGGCCGAGGTCGCCGAGAAGCTGGAACTCCCGATCACCATCGTCCGTGGACGCGCGGAGGAACGATCCGTGCGCGAGCAGCTGGACGGCGCCGACGTCGTCACCGCTCGCGCGGTCGCTCCTCTGGCTCGGCTTGCGGGCTGGTGCCTTCCCCTGGTTCGAGCCGAAGGCAGGCTGGTCGCCCTCAAAGGTGCCAGCGCTGCCGAAGAGATCGAACGGGACCGCGACGCAGTACGTAAGGCCGGCGGTGCCGAACCAGTGCTCGCCGAGTGCGGGAAAGCAGTACTTGAGGTGCCCAGCACGGTGGTGCTCATTCGTCGTCTATCGCCGAAGCCGACTCGGCCACGTGGCAGGCGGCGCTAGCGAACGAGAACAGCCGCGAAGTTCCACGTGAAACAACGCGGTTCGAACGCCCACGAATCGTCTATCAGGAGGAGGTGTCGAGACCGGTGAATCCCCCGCCGTCCGACCCCGCGGAGACCGGCCATGAGTTGGGCTGGACCCCGATTGCCGAGGAAGCCGTCCGAGCTGCGAGCGTGCTGCACCCCAAGGAGGGCGCGCTCCCTCGACCCGCACGTCGCCGGGTGCTCACGGTCGCCAACCAGAAGGGCGGCGTCGGCAAGACGACGAGCACCGTCAATCTCGCCGCCGCGCTGGCGGTGCACGGGTTGAAGACGCTCGTGATCGACCTCGACCCACAGGGCAACGCCAGCACCGCGCTCGACATCGACCACCGGTCCGGAACGCCGTCGATCTACGAGGTGCTGATCGGTGAGGTGTCGCTCGCCGAGGCAGCCGCGAACAGTGCGCAGTCGCCGAATCTCTTCTGCGTCCCCGCGACGATCGATCTGGCCGGCGCGGAGATCGAGCTGGTCTCCATGGCGAACCGGGAGACCCGGCTGAAGGAAGCGCTGTCCGCGGAGGTGCTCGACCAGATCGGCGTCGACTACGTCCTCATCGACTGCCCGCCGTCCCTTGGCCTGCTCACCGTCAATGCGATGGTGGCCGCACAAGAAGTGCTGATCCCGATCCAGTGCGAGTACTACGCGCTGGAAGGTCTGGGGCAGCTGCTGAGCAACATCGAACTCGTGCAGCAGCACCTCAACCGTGAACTCAGCGTCTCCACGATTCTGCTCACCATGTACGACGGCCGCACGAAGCTGGCCGACCAGGTGACGAACGAGGTCCGGAACCACTTCGGGGAGACCGTGCTGAAGACCGTCATCCCGCGCAGCGTGAAGGTGTCCGAGGCGCCCGGCTACGGCCAGACCGTGCTCTCGTACGACCCGGGCTCGCGGGGGGCGATGAGCTATCTCGATGCGGCGAAGGAACTCGCGGAGCGTGGCGCGAATGAGAAGAGGAGTACCAGCGCATGACTGAGCGCAGAGGAGGGCTCGGGCGTGGCCTCGCGGCCCTGATCCCGACCGGGCCGCCTACCCCGGCCCCCTCCCCCGGTGACAAGGCCGTTGCCGCCGCACCAGAGTCCCATGAGGACAAGGGCTGGTTCGCGGCGAACGGCGCGGCGAGTTCGCACGGCGGCGAGGTCGCCGGTGCGGTCTACCGCGAGATCCCGGTCAGCTCGGTCAAACCGAATCCGAAGCAGCCCCGCCAGGTTTTCGACGAGGAAGCGCTCGCCGAGCTCGAACACTCCATCCGGGAGTTCGGGCTCATGCAGCCGATCGTCGTGCGCGAGCTCAGCGACGGCGAGTACGAGCTCGTCATGGGCGAGCGGCGGCTGCGTGCGTCGCAGCAGGCGGAGCTGGAGGCGATCCCCGCGATCGTCCGGCAGACCGCCGACGAGTCGATGCTGCGCGACGCGTTGCTGGAGAACATCCACCGGGTCCAGCTGAACCCACTCGAAGAAGCGGCGGCGTACCAGCAGCTGCTCGACGAGTTCGCGGTGACGCACGAAGAGCTGGCTGGCCGGATCGGGCGGAGCCGTCCGGTCATCACGAACACCATCCGGTTGCTCAAGCTTCCCTTGCCCGTCCAGCGGCGGGTGGCCGCCGGGGTGCTGTCGGCCGGGCATGCTCGGGCTTTGCTGTCCCTGGATGATCCGGAAAGCCAGGAAGAACTGGCCGCCCGGATCGTTGCGGAAGGCATGTCGGTGCGTGCCACCGAAGAAGCCGTCACGTTGAAGAAGAGCGAGAAGCCGGCCAAACCGAAGGCCGCTCCCCGCAAGCCGATCCAGGCGCCCGGATTGCAGGAACTCGCGAACCGGCTCTCGGATCGTTTCGACACTCGGGTGAAGGTCGACCTCGGCCGCCGGAAGGGCCGGATCGTGCTCGAGTTCGGCTCGGTCGATGATCTCGAACGCATCGTCGGGCTCATCGATGCGAACTCGCGGGAAAAACCGGCGAAAAAGGACGAGAAAACCGACTAGGGAACACCCACGGTCATTTCGTCACGGTGATGATTGCGCAGCGACGCGCCTGGCAACACGCTGCGTGGTTGCTCCGGTGGTCGCGAAATTCGGCCCCGGAGCAGAGGGACGACGGACTAGTTCCGTCGTGCCGTCAGGGTCAGTGGCTCCGCGCGACCGCGCGCGCAACGAGGTCTGCGAACACCGAGCCGAGCGATTTGCCCGCCGCCTCGACCGCCATCGGGACCGTGGACGTCTCGGTGAGCCCGGGTGACAGGTTTACCTCAAGGAAGTGCACGGTGCCGTCCGAAGTGATCACAGCGTCCGTGCGGGAGATGTCGCGCAGCCCGAGCCACCGGTGCGCGGCGACCGCGAGTTTGCTGACCGCCTTTGCCGCCTCGTCGGAGATCCTGGCCGGTGTGAAGAAATCCGTGAGGCCGGCGGTGTAGCGCGCGGCGTAGTCGTAGATGCCGCTCTCCGGCACGATCTCGACCGCCGGCAGCGCCTCGGCTCCGTCCTCGCCCTCGATGACCGTGACAGCCACCTCGACGCCGTCGATGAACCGCTCGGCAAGCACCGTGTCGCCGTAGGCGAAGCAGCCCACCATCGCGGCCGGCAGCTCCGAGGCTTCCCGTACGACCTGCGTGCCCAGCGCCGAACCACCTTGGTCGGGCTTCAGAATCAGCGGCAACCCGAGCCGGTCCACCATCGCGTCGAGCACCGACTGTGCACCCAGCTCCCGGAAAGTGCTGTGCGGCAACACAATCCACTCCGGTGTGGCGAACCCGGCCTGCTGGACGAACGCCTTCGCGGTCGGCTTGTCCCAGGCCCGGCGGCAACCCTGCGAGCTGGTGCCGACGAACGGCACGTCGAGCATCTCGAGCACGGTCTGCACCGAACCGTTCTCGCCTTCCCCGCCGTGCAGCGCGACGACCACGGCGTCCGGCCGCTGGGTGCGCAGCCGCTCCAGCAACCCGGCGTCGGTGTCCCACTCGTCCACCGTGAGCCCTTCGGCACGCAACGCGGCCGACAGCCGCCGTCCGGAACGGAGCGAGACGTCCCGCTCGTGGGAAAGCCCGCCGGCGAGCACGGCAACGGTACGGTCGACCACCGTGGGAACTCCTTAGTGTTGCGGGGCCGGTCAGACCGTGTCCGGAGACGGGGTCTCGGGGCCCGGGATGGTGCGTGCCCTCACGCTACCGAAAGTGCGGCCAAGGTCCATTTCGGACTCCAGCACCGTGGCCAGGCGTCGCACGCCCTCCCGGATCCGCTCCGGCGTCGGGTAGCAGTAGGACAGGCGCATCTGGCGCGAGCCGAGCCCGTCGGCGTAGAAGCCGGTGCCCGACGCGTACGCCACGCGCGCGGTGACCGCCCGCGGCAGCATTGCTTTGGTGTCAACACTTTCCGGCACGGTGACCCAGACGTAGAAGCCACCTTCAGGTTGCGTCCAGGAGCAGCCCGCGGGCAGGTACTGCTGCAGCGCGGACAGCATCGCGTCGCGGCGCTCGCGATAGTTCTCGCGGAACTTCTTGATCTGGCCCTTCCAATCGTGCGACGCGAGGTAGCGGGACACGATCATCTGGTTGAACGTCGGCGGGCACAGTGTGGCCGATTCCGCTGCCAGCACGAGCTTTTCGCGCACCGCGTGCGGAGCGAGCACCCAGCCGACCCGCAGCCCCGAGGCGAACGTTTTGGAGAACGAACCGAGGTACACCACGTTGTCGGGGTCGAGCGAACGCAGCGCGGGGTAGATCTGCCCGTCGAAGCCGAGCAGCCCGTACGGGTTGTCCTCGACGATCAGCACACCGTGCTCGCGGCAGATCTCCACGATCTCCGCCCGCCGCTCGATGGCCAGCGTGACGCCCGCCGGATTGTGGAAATTCGGGATGGTGTAAAGGAATTTGACCCGTTGGCCGGCCTTTTCCGCCTGCCGCAGCGCTTCCCGTAACCCCTCGGGCACGAGCCCCTGATCGTCCATCGCGACGTGCACGACGTTGGCCTGGTACGCGGAGAACGAACCGAGCGCGCCGACATACGAAGGGCCTTCGGCGATCACCACGTCGCCCGGATCGCAGAACAGCCGGGTCACCATGTCCAGGCCCATCTGGGAACCGACCGTGATCACGACGTCGTCCGGGTGTGCCTTGACGCCCTCGAGCGCCATGATTTCGCAGATCTGGTCACGCAGCGCAGGCACACCGTGCGCGGACCCGTACTGCAGCGCGACGAGCCCCTCCTCCGCGATGATCTCGCCGACCTGCGCGGACAGCGTGTCGAGCGGAAGAGCGGCCAGGTTCGGCATGCCACCGGCGAGCGAGACGACCTCCGGTCGGCTGGCCACTGCGAAGAGCGCGCGGATCTCGGATGCGGTCATCCCGGCGGTGCGTGCTGCGTACCGCTCGAGGTGCGGGTCGAGATTGTGACGGCCGGTCTGCGGCTTGGCGGGGCGGTTCTCGGTCATCGGACACCTGAGGGCTCGGCGGTACCTGCTGGTAGATCCATCGAGTGTAACGGCGACCTCTTCCGGATCCCCGGTCTTCCGGCTCTTGTCACATCGGCCTATCCTCGTGGTGGTTCTTCCGGTGCCGCCTGCGCTCTCGCCGGCGTCGAGACGGGATTCGTGCTCCGAACAGGGTCAAGGGAGGTTTCGGGTGTCGCGTCGCGTGGTGGGCGTCACACTGGACAACCTTGAGCACCTGCCCAAGAGCTGCCGGCAGTGCGTTTACTGGGAAGTCGCGCCGCACCTGAAGGAACAGGCCGAGGAGTACGGCGCCACTGAGGTGGAGAAAGAGGCCTGGGTGTCCAGCGTGCTGCTGGAATGGGGCTCCTGCGGCCGGATCGTCTACAGCGACACGCTCCCGGTCGGCTTCGTGCTCTACGCGCCGCCGAACGCGGTCCCCCGCGCACTGGCTTTCCCGACGTCGCCGCCCAGCGCCGACGCTGTCCTGCTCACTGCATTCCAGGTCCTCCCCGAATTCCGCGGCGGCGGCCTGGGCCGGATGCTGGTCCAGGCCGTGGCGAAGGACCTGACCAAACGAGGCGTCCGCGCCATCGAGGCCTTCGGCGACGCCCAGCCCGACGACCCGGACCCACTGGGCGGCCATGCCTGCGTCCTCCCGGCAGCTTTCCTGCAGAGCGTCGGCTTCAAAACCGTGCGCCCGCACCCGCGGTACCCCCGCCTCCGCCTGGAACTCCGCTCGGCGATCACCTGGAAAGAAGACGTCGAAGCCGCCCTCGAACGCCTCCTGGGCCAGGTAACCATCACCACCGCCGAACCCAGCCTCGGCCGCGCCTGACTCTGGTTTCCCCAGCCGCCACCCCCGCTGCTCGGTCACTCTCCGTGCTCGCCATCCCGCTACCCCCATGCCTCCGAAACCCTCCCCCGCCACGCCCTGCCTCCCCTCCTTTTCTCGTGCTGCCCACCCGTATCGCCCGAGGTCAACCCACCCCCACCCACGCAGCACCCAACCTGTCCGCAACCTCACTCGCGCAGGTCCCCCTCCACCCCGCAATACCCACAATCCCGCACCTGTGCACAGCTGTGGATGAACCCCGAAGTTATCCACAGATCGCTGATAGGCGCCGCGGAAAACCTGTGGACGACTAGACTGGGTTCGGGGACGCCCCCCGTGGTGGGTGGGGGCTGCCACCAGGTGTGGTGGGTGTCGGAGTGGTGGGGCGCAAGCGGTTGTGGCTGGGTGGTGAGGGCGGGTAAGTGGTGGAAGGACTCTGGTTGGGTGGGGGCTTGGTGGGGTGTGGATGTTGGGGTGGAGGTCGGGGTTCTTGGGCAGGTTGCGTGGGGTGCGGGGTGGTGGATTGTTGCTCTGGGTAATCGGGCTGGGAGGCCGGTGAGGATGAGGAGACAGGCGGTGGTCAACTCCCTGAGCCCACCGCCGGTGGTGCAGAGCCCTCGCGTATCGAGCAGAAGTTGTCCACTGCCCGCGTTGCAGAACTGAGGTGCGCCGAGACGTCTGCGCCGGAGCTAGCCGTACCGAAACGTAGCTGCGAAAAAGTAGCTCTGAGCCAAGACTGGCCGAAAGCCACCAGGACGGACCGAAGCCGCTCGACCACCGAGGCCGAGAGCCAGCCAAGCCCGAGCCGCCCTGAGACCAGCAGCTCCCCCGGCGAATGCAGGCCAAAGCCGAAACGGGCCCCACCGGAACCCAGGACAAACGCCCGAGAGCGCCGGCTATTCAGCCCGGGCCAGCTCGTGGGCCAGGACGTCGGCGAAGGTGAAGGTGCCGGTCGGCTGGTCGCCTTCACCGAGGAGGTAGAGGCGTTTGACGGCGATCAGGATGCCTTCGGCCACGACGTCACGGAAAGCGGGAGAAGCCAGCCTGCCGGAGTCGTCCGGGTTGGTCAGGTAGCCGATCTCCACGCGGACCGCGGGGCAGCGGGTGCGGGTGAAGATCTCCCACGTCTTGTAGTGCGTGCGGCAATCTCGGAGGCCGGTCCGGGCGACTACCTCGCGCTGGATGAAGCCTGCCAGCAGTTCGCCCACCGTCGACGTGGTGCCGTTGCCGGTGCCGAAGTGGAAGCTGGCGATGCCCTGGGCCCGCGGAGACGGGTTCGCGTCGTTGTGCAGGGACAGAAACAGGTCGGCGCCGGCGTCGTTGGCGAAGCGGGCGCGTTCGAAATCGCTTGGGCTGTGGTTGGGGCCGCGGGAGATCAGGGCTTCCATGCCGGTGGCTTGCATCCGGCCCTCCAGGCGGCGGGCCAGGTCCCAGGCGATATCGGCCTCGCGCAGGCCGCCGGCGACCACGCCGAGGTCCTCGCCGCCATGACCGGGGTCGATGACGATGCGCTTGCCGCGCAGGCGCGGGCCGGCGCGGCGTACCTGCTCCTGCTCGCGCAGGAACACCGGGCGGCCGCCGCGGGCGCGCGGAGAGGACAGGCGGTGCAGCTCACGAATGGTCGCCGGGCCGCAGATGCCGTCGGGGGTCAGCCGCATGTCGCGCTGGAAGGTACGCAGTGCGCGTTCGGTCTGCGGGCCGAAGTAGCCGTCCGGCCGCCCGGCATCGAAACCCAGCTCGGTGAGCCGCTCCTGCAACGCGAACACGTCGTCCCCGTTGACCGGGGACGAAAGCAGGTACTGCAGCGGACGGCTCCCCAGGTGATAGCTCGCGCCCTTCATCGCCTGGAAGGTCGCCGCGCCCACCACCCCATCGGTGATGAGCCCGCGTCGCTGCTGAAAGGCCCGCACGGCCTGCTCCACGGCACCGTCGAAGGTCGCATAACGGTCGGTCCCCGCCACCGGCGGCAGCAGGTCCATCCCGGCGAGAATCGACCTGATCTCGGCGACTTCCGAACCGGTGTCACCGCGGCGGAGTACCCGCATGCACTCCTCGCTCTTCCTCGGGCACCGAAACAGACTCGATGCGAAAACAAAAATCTGTGGCTGGGGGGTAAGCCCAGGCATCCATTGTGCCCTGCGAACTCTGGGTGAGGACGTAGGCCCGGCCGGTATGCCGCTCTCGTGGGGGAGCCCCCGTGGGGGAGAGACCCTTGGCACGTCTGCGTGATCATCACCATGTGGGGGCCGCTCGAACGGGTGAGAACCCGGGTCTGTGGGCTGGTTCCCGCAGGCCCGGGTTCTCACCGGATGGTCGATTCAGAGTACGTCGGACAGATCCGACAACAGCGCGGCCTTCGCCTTCGCGCCCACGATCTCCTTGACCGGCTTGCCGCCCTGGAAGAGGATCAGCGTAGGGATCGACATCACTTTGTAGTCACGCGCTGTGTTCGGGTTCTCGTCGATGTCAAGCTTCGCGACGGTCAGCTTGTCGCCGTTCTCCGCGGCGATTTCCTCCAGCACCGGCGCGACCATCTTGCACGGTCCGCACCAGGTCGCCCAGAAATCCACCAGGACCGGCTTTTCGCTGGTCAGCACGTCGTCCACGAACGACTTGTCGGTCACCTTGACGGTATTGCCCATGGGTTTGTCTCCTTCGCCTGCGGTGGGAAGTGGGGGAAAACTTGCGAAAGGTCAGTGCTCGCCGCTGCCGACCAGCTCGGGCACCTCTGCGTGCTCGGCCAGCCATCGCTCCGCGTCGATCGCGGCGCTGCAGCCCGAACCCGCGGCCGTGATCGCCTGCCGGTAGGTGCGGTCCACCAGGTCGCCGGCCGCGAACACGCCGGGCAGGTTCGTGTAGGTCGTGCGGCCCTGGGTGCGCACATACCCGTCCTCGTCCACCTCGACCTGCCCGCGCACCAGCTCGCTGCGCGGATCATGGCCGATGGCCAGGAAGAAACCGGTGACCTCAAGGGTCTTCTTCTCCCCGGTCTTGGTGTCTTCCACCCGCAGGCCACGCACGGTGCCTTCGCCCTCGACGCCGGTCACCTGCGTGTTCAGCTGCCACTTGATCTTCTCGTTCGCCCGCGCGCGCTCAAGCATGATCTTCGACGCCCGGAACTCGTCCCGCCGGTGCACGATCGTCACGGACTTGGCGAACTTTGTGAGGAACGTCGCCTCCTCCATCGCCGAGTCGCCGCCGCCGGCGACCGCGATGTCGTGGTCACGGAAGAAGAAGCCGTCACAGGTCGCGCACGCGGACACGCCGTGGCCGAGCAGGTCCTGCTCGCCCGGCACGTTCAGGTACCGCGCGGCCGCGCCCATCGCCAGGATCACTGCCCGCGCCGCGTAGCGCTTGCCGTTCGACACGACGTACTTCACGTCGCCGGTCAGCTCCAGCGACTCGACGTCCTCCGCACGCAGCTCGGCGCCGAAGCGCTCGGCCTGCTTGCGCATCTCCTCCATCAGATCCGGGCCCTGGATGCCATCGCGGAAGCCGGGGAAGTTCTCGACCTCTGTGGTGGTCATCAGCGCACCACCGAACTGGGTGCCCTCGAACACCAAAGGGGCCAGCTCGGCCCGCGCCGCATACACCGCGGCGGTATATCCGGCCGGACCCGAACCCACGATGATCAGGTCCCTGATTTCCTCGCCCGCCACCCGTCAACCTCCGCTCGTAGCGACCAGTGCTTCTGGCTCAACACGATGGTAGGGGCCGGTGTTCCCGGCGGTGACGCCCGCTACTACCGGCCGCCGACGATCCGGTCGAACAGCTTGTCCGGACGCGCCGGTCCGCAGTCCGCGCCGAACGCGACCAGCCGGAACTGGGCGAGCTTGCCGGTGGTGTAGATGACCAGCACCCCCGCCTTGCCCGCCACATTCACCGGGCGGACGCCCTCGGGCCGCACCTTCGGGTCCAGCCCGGCTGCCGCGACGCACGTGTCGAGCCGCTGCTCGTCGTGCAACGGGCCGAAATCGCGGACCCCGACGCCACCGCCGAGCAAAGCCTCGGCTCCACCGCCGTCGCCGGACACGGACGGGCCGCTCGCCGCCGGTGTGGCCACGTTCGGCGTGCCGCTCTCGGAGCCCGGCACGGCGACCACCACCGCGACCACTGCGGCGGCGGCCGCGGTCAGGACCCCGCCTGCCCAGCCGAGCCGCCGGTTGCGCCGCCGCCGGGCCGCCGACAGGTCCACCACCGGGGCAACCGCCGCGGGCTCCGGAAACGTGGCTCCCGCCGGGGTTTCGCCGCTTGGGTGCCGGTGCGTGGCGGATTCCGCGGCCAGCGCGGCGTCCAGACGGGCCACGTACTCCGCAGGCATCGGCGGCACGGGCTCGGTGGCCAGTGCGGACAGGTCCGCGGTGGTCGCTTCGAGTGCCTCGATGATCGCGCGCGCCTCGGGGTCGGCATCGACGCGCGGCCACAGCAGGGCCGCCTCGTCCTCGGTCAGGACCCCGGCGTGGAGGTCGGCGAGCAGGTCCACGGACCAGGGCGGCCCGACGATCCCCCCTGCTCCCCGGCTCTCGTCGGTCATCGTCCCTCCCCGTTCCCCGGTGAGCCCTTGGCCCGCCCGGCACTTCGGGACTCCTCCGAAGTGGCGTGCTTGCGTTTGCTTTCGTTAGTTGAGACGCCTGCCGCGCCATCCGGGTTCCGCAAGTGCCCGAGAACCTTCGCGAGTTTGCCCCTTCCGCGCGCGCACCGGCTCTTCACCGTGCCCTCGGCGATCCCGAGCAGTTTCGCCGTCTCGGCCACCGAATAGCCCTCCACGTCGACCAGGACGATCGGGGCGCGCTGATCCTCGGGCAGCTGGTCGAGCGCCTGCCGCACGAGCAGGCTGGTCTCCCGTTGCGCCATCGAATCGCCGGGCGCGGCCGGTTCGTTGAAGCCGGCTTCGGGCAACGGCACGGTCGGGCGGGCCTGCCGGCGCCGGATCCGGTCGAGACAGGCGTTCACCACGATCCGGTGCAGCCACGTGGTGACCTGCGATTCGGCGCGGAACTTGCCGGCCGCGCGGAAGGCCGAGATGAACGCCTCCTGCAAGGCGTCCGCGGCCTCCTCCGGATCACGCAGGGTGCGTAGCGCGACCGCCCACATCCGGTCCCGGTGCCGTCGGACCAGTTCACTGAACGCCTGCGGATCACCGGCGGCATGCGCCGCTATCAGGTCCGCATCCGTGGGAGCTGCAGCCGTCACCCGCGAGAGCCTACTGAGTCCCGCCGCAGGCTCACTGTGCAGGCAGGAAGCTCACATCCCCGAGTTCGCTGAGGAAGCCCTTGCCGTCGTTCTGCCCCAACTGGGTGATCCAGACGACGAAGAACTTGCCCTCCGCGGGCTGCTGCAGGTCGATCCTCGTTTCGGTGCCCTTCAGCTCGCCGCTGCCGACCACCTTCGTGTCGGCGAGTTTCGCGGTCTTGCTGTCCGCGCTGCGGATCTCCACCTTCGTGCCCGGACTGTCCGCGGTGATCTTCACCTGCGCGAGCTTCACCGGGTCACCGAACGACGCCATGATGCCCACGCCGGGCTTCAGCGCCGGGAACTGCTGCTGGTACACGTCGGTGCGCCAGACCGTGCCCGGGTCGCCGTCTATGGCGTTCTTCGCCCGGCCCGGGTTGTCCCCCTGGCCCTCCGGGTTGTAGACGCTCGCCGAATCCGGCTTGACCGGATCGCCCACCTTCGGCGCGGCGGGCGAGGAGGGCGGCGGCGCCGGCTGGTTCGGCGCCGGGGCGCTGGTCGTGGGCGTGGCCGCGACGTTCAGGGTGGGCCCGGCGGCCTTGTTGTCCCCCTGGAACAGGTTGATCAGCATCAACCCGCCCCAGGCCAGGATCACCACGGTCGCCACGACCAGCACGGTGACGCCGAAGGCGAGCTTCCGTCGCCGCGCGACGTCCTTCACCGGCTTCTTCGTGGTCCAGATCGTGCCGTCCGACTCGCCCTCGGGCTGGCCGACGGCCTGGATCAGCTGGGTGCGTTCCTCGTTCTCGGCGACCTGGTCGAGCACCCGCAGGATGGCCGAGCTGGTACGGATACCGCCGCTGCCGCCGTCCTCGATCGTGCGCACCGCCAGCGACGAGAGCTCCGCCGGCACCGTGGGCACCAGCGACCGCGGCGGGACCACGTGGCCCTGCGGGGTCAGCGGTGCGGCCGGGATGGCGGGTGGTCCGCCTGGCAGCGCCCACCGGCCGGTGAGCAGCAGGTACAGCACCGCGCCGAGGGCCTTGACGTCGTCGCGCAGGGTGGCTTCGGGCAACGGTCCGGGAAACGCCAGCTTCAGCGCACCACCCGGGGTGAGCCGCAGCCGCTGCGGATGGTCCAGACCGAGCACGAGACCGTTCTGGTGGGCATGGTCGACCGCCTCGGCGAGCGCCTGCACCATGCGTGCGGCCGCACCCGGTGCGACCGGCCGCTGCGCGACCAGATCGACCAGATCACTGCCCTTGGTCCACTCGGCGACCACGACGCCGAGCAGCCCCTCGCCGGAGGTGACCCCGCTGCCGAGGCTGAGCACGTCCAGCACCCGGGCGACCCCGCCGTGGCCGAACTTGGACGCGTGCGCCGCCCGCTCCAGCGTGCGCCGGGCCTGCCGGGCCGCCTCCGGATCCGCCGGATCGCCGACCAGCAGGGTCAGCGCCACATCCCGTTTCAGCTGCCCGTCGCGGGCCCGCCACAGATGCGCGGCGGCCCGTTCGTCCACCCCGAACTGGGCGAGCAGGCGATACCGGCCGTCTCCCACGACCCGCCCAGGGGCCAGCGAGCCGCCCCGGGCACGGATGCCCGCGCGGTCCGCCTCCCCCGCCTGAACGTTTCGTCTCGTGTCCACGCTTCTCTCCTGCGTCGCGATCCCGGAACCGAGGGTACCCGGATCAGGCCCGCGGGAAGGGTCGTGAGTCGTGCATCAATCGTTACCCGCGCTTGATCAACCGCTGCAACCGCGAGGTGGCGGGCTTGAGTTCCTCGACCTTCAGCGCGATCAGTACCCCGAACGAGACCACGGTCCCCACGAGGCTCTGCAGGATCAGCTTCACCCAGGCGCTCAGGGTCGGGCCGAGCGAGCCGGGCACGACCTGCCCGGCCAGCCACGCCGCGCCGATGCCGAGCAGGCTGGCCACGACGGTGAACAGGATCACCCCGATCACCCGCTTGCTGCGCAGGTTGCCGAGGGTGAACCACAGCCAGACCTGGCCGAGCATCGCGCCGATCACATAGGTCAGCGCGTTGACCATCATCACGCCGAGCACCACGCTGTCCCCGTTGAGCACCACCGGGCACAGGAACAGCAGCGGCACCTTGACCACGGTCATCACGATCATGATCAACGTCGGCGTGCGGGCGTCCTTCATCGCGTAGAAGACCCGCATCTGGAGCATCACCAGCGCGTAGGGCAGCAGCGCGAAGGCCGAGATGGCCAGCGCCTGCCCGAGCCGCTCGGCGTTCTCCAGCGAGCCCTTGCCGAGGGTGAACATCGCGACACCGATCGAGGAGCCGACGATGGTCATCACCGCGGAAATCGGCATGAGCGTCACCGTGGAGATGCGGGAGGCGTAGGACAGGTCGCCGATCAGCTTCTTCGTGTCCCCGTCCGCGGCCGCCCGGCTCAGCCGCGGCATGATCGCGGTCAGCAGGGAGACCCCGAGCACGCCGTAGGGCAGCTGGAACAGCAGCCAGGCGTAGTTGTAGGCGGTGACACCGCCCGCGGTGCCCTTGGTGAGCACCCGGGTGGTGATGGTGAGGCCGACCTGGCTCACCGCGACGTACCCGACGACCCACAGCGCGAGGCCGCCGAACTCCTTCATCCGCTTGTCCAGACCCCAGCGCCAGCGCGGGCGGAAGCCGGAGCGCAGCAGGGGCGGGATCAGGATGAGCGCCTGCGCGGCGATCCCGGCGGTCACGCCGATGCCCAGCGTGAGCACCTTCGGATCGGTGATCGAGGGGTGCTCCGCGTCGATCGAACCCGGCATCACCCACAGCACCAGGATGGTGAAGATGACCACCATGTTGTTGATCACCGGGGCCCAGGCGGTCGGGCCGAACACGTGCTTGGCGTTCAGCATCGCCGAGACCAGGGCGAACACGCCGTAGAAGAAGATCTCCGGCAGCAGCAGGTAGGCCAGCGCGGTGGTGAGGCCGGGACTGGCCTGACCGGACGAGTCGATGTAGAGCGAGGTGAACGCTGGCGCCGCCGCCACCGCGATGATCGTGCCGCCCAGCAGCACGGTGACCCCGACGGTCAGCAGCCGTTGCGCATAAGCCTGCCCCTTGTCCGGATCGTCCTGCGAGCGCACCAGCAGCGGCACCACCACACTGGTCAGCACGCCGCCGAGCAGCAGTTCGAAGATGATGTTCGGCATCGTGTTGGCGACGTTGAACGAGTCGTTCACCACGCCGGTGCCGATCACGACCGCGAGCAGCAGCTTCCAAAGGAAGCCGGTGATGCGGCTGATCAGTGACGCGATCGCCATCCGGCCACTGGCCTTGGCCACCGACGGCGCCTTCGCCGGAGCCGGCTGCTCGGCCTCGCCCGGTTCGGCCGGACGGGCCGGTGCCAGGTCCTTGATCCGCGGCATGACCTGGGTGGCCAGCGCGTCGTACGGGCGCATCACGTCGGGGTCGGCGGTCGGCCAGCGCGAGGCGGGCATCGGTACCCCGGCGGTGCGCGGGATGAACCGCGTGGCCTCCGGGTCCCGCATCGCCTCTTCCTGCCACGGCCGGATCGGCGCGCCGGGGCGCGGTCCGCGGCCGCGGTGCACCGGCGGGATCTGCTGCGGGCCGGAGGCCGGGGCGGACGCCGGTGGTGGCGTGCCCGGCTGCGGCAACGGCGAACGGCCCGACGGCGGCGGAGTGTGCGGCCCACCGGGTACGCCCGGCGGCGGAGTGTGCGGCCCACCGGGTACGCCCGGCGGCGGAGTATGCGGCCCACCGGGCGGCGGGGTATGTGGTCCACCTGGAGGGGGCGTGCGCTGCCCACCCGGTGGCGGGGTATGCGGTCCGCCGGGCGGCGACGTGTGCGGCCCGGTTGGCGGCATCGGCTGCTGTGTCGTCGGCGACGGCCTGCGACGTGCGGGCGCCGCGTTCGGCGGCACCCCGTTGCGGGTGGACTGCGGCCGTCCGTTCGGCGGCGGCTGGCGGCGCTGCGAACGGTCGGTGGGCATCGGCCGTTCGCCGGAGGGCTGGCCGGACACCGGCATCCGCCGTGTGCCGCTGGCCGGGGGCTGGCGGAGTTCACCGGAGGCCGGACCCTCCGGCGGGGGCTGGCGCCGTGCGTCGCGGACCGCGCGGCGCGGCTGGCCGCCGCGCTCCTCGCGCCGGGGCGGCGCACCGTCACGCCGAGGACGGCCCGCACGCTCGGGTGGTTGACCCGGCTCTTTGTCCAACGCGCGCCCAATCCTCGACTACCCCTGGTCCGCTGTCATTGTGGCAGCGTCTGCTCAGGGTAGGCGGGAACGGCCGGATGCACCCGGCCCGGCCGGTACTCAGCCCGAACGGCCGCGTGCCGCCCGGCTCTCCTTGACCCGCCGGTAGATGCGCCGGGAGGACAGCAGCAGCAGTGCGCAACCAGCCACGACGGTGCCGATGATGGTGATCGAGCCGTACTCGGTGGAGGTCATCTCGAAACGCGCGGTCGAGCCGAGCACGGCACCCGCCGGGGTGGTCAAGGACACATCGACGCTGAGTTTGCCCGCTCGCAGTGCCTCGATCTGCAGATATTCGTTCTTCCCGCCCTTTGCCGGAAAAGACCGATTCTGCAGCTGAGAGGGATCGGCCCGTACTCCGATGCTGTCGGTCAGCGAGATCCGCGCGGTGATGCCGACCGGCAGTTCATTGCTCACGTACACCGGCAGCGGCGCGGCACCGGAGGCAAGCGCAATCGTTTGCCTCGGCTGTTCCACGGTGACCTGATCGCTGATCGCGGCGAGTTCGGAGGTGGCGTTCGCCGCGGCGGAGGCCGGCGGCGAACCGTCGAACACCGTCGAGCTGCCGCGGACCAGGGCGTCGCGAACCGGTGCGATGATCGACTTCGGTTCGACGCGGTGGGTGGTGTCCATCCGCATCGCCGACATCATCCGGGTGGCTTTCGTGCTCAGGCCGGACAGCTGCTCGGCGATCGCGGCCCCGCCGTCCCCGGGCGCGTGCCGTTCGGTGGCGAAGGACGCGGATCCGGTGGGTGTCACGTGCAGCAGCTGGTTCAGTGACGAGCTGTTGATGACCTGGTGGCCGTCCAGTTCGCCGAGTCCGGTGAGGAAGGTGTTCAGCTCCTCGGCCGGCACATCCCACCGGCGAGGCGGGGCGACCAGGAGGCTGACCCCGTTCGCCGCTTCGGTACGGCCGAGCCCGGCCTCGAAGGCGATCGCGGCGAGCCCGTTCTGGGTGGCGACCGCACGCTGTGTCGCACCGCTGAGGGTGGTCGGCGCTTGCGGGCCGGGGGTGAACCCGGCGAGCGCGTTCGCGATGATCCCGTCCGTCGGCTGCGCCCGGACGTTGCCGGGCAGCGTCACCGCGCCGCTGAGGGTCCCCGCGTCACGGCTCGCCTTCAGCAGGGACCCGTCGGTGAGCACGGTGCGATAGCCCGCCGCGGATGCCGCCGACAGCGCTTGATCGTCCAGTGATCCGCCCGGCCACAGCACGTCGGCCTGGGGTTCGACGCCGAGCAGATCCTTGATCGCCGACGCGCCGCCGAGCGCGGTGGTCATCAGCCCGGCATCGGGATTGCCGGCCGCGTCCCGGACCTTGCCGAGCGTGGTCAGGTCGGCGTCGCCGAACGGCATCGGCACCACGCAGCGGTCCTTGACCAGCGCACGCAGCGAGCTGAGCCAGTCACGGGCGACGGTCGCGCCGGTGCCTTGCGCACCAGCGGCGAGGTAGCCGCGGCTCATCGTATCGACGGTGCGCAGCAGGTCCGGGTCGATGGCGAAGCACAGCGAGCTGCCGACCGGGTTCGACTGCGCCGCGCGCGCCGCGGAGACCAGCGCGTCCAGCCGTCCGTTCGGAGCAAGCTCCTTGGCCAGGGAATCGTTGGTGAGGTTCAGCTGCCTGCCGTATGCGGCCGAGGCGACGTGCACCGTGCTGTCGGCGATCGGCCACAGCATGGTGACCTTCGCGTTCCGCGGGGTCGCGCTGCCACCGCGGCCGGGGCCGGACAGCACCGGCACCAGCAGGCTCACCGCGGCGAGCCGGGCGGCCCCGCCGAACTCCGGGGTGCCGTTCACGTTCACCAGCAGCGGGTAGACGCCGGGCCGGGCGAACACCCCGGCCCGCTGCCCGGTGAGCGGGACCTGCAGGTCGAGCCGGGTGCTCTGGCCGGGTTCCAGGGCCGGCGCGAGGATGGTGAAGTCGGTCAGCGGAATGTCCTGGACCGGCTCCCCGTTCAGCACGCCGGACATCGCCCGGGTGCCGTTGATCCGGTCGCCGACCTGCAGGCGGGCCTGCGGCCGGTCGATCCGCCGGTCGCCGATGTTGGTCACCGTGCCCGACACCTGCAGTTGCGTGCTGGTGCCGGTGAGCACACGCGGGGCGAGGTGGTCCAGGTCGACCCGCAGCCGCGGCGGTTCCGGGGACGGCTCCTGCTGCGCCTGCGCCGGTGCGCCGAACAGTGCGGCGGCGGCGAGGACCAGCAAGGACAGCAAGAACGCGGCGGGCCGCTTCACTCGGGTGCTCCGTCTCAGGCGAGCTTGTCGGGGGCGATCAGGTCAGCCGCCTTGCGGACCAGCTTGCGCTCGTCCGCGTAGGCGAGGATGGTCTCCAGTTCGGCCACCGGAACCCAGGCCACCTCGGTGACCTCGACGTCCTCGTCGGAAAGTTCGCCACCGGTGGCCTCGAGCAGGAAATGGTGCACGGTCTTGTGCACCCTTCGCTGCTGGGCCACGAACCAGTAGTCGATGGTGCCCAGCGGGCGCAGCACCCGTGCCGAGATACCGGTCTCCTCCTTCACCTCGCGCACCGCGGTCTGCTCCACTGTCTCACCGTCCTCGATGTGCCCCTTCGGCAAGGACCACAGCAGTCTGCCCTGCCGGTCGAGCCGGCCGATCAGCGCCGCGTGTTCCCGCTCGTGGTCGAGCACCAGCCCACCGGCCGAGGTCTCGTCGACCGTGGTCAGCCGCCTGCCGCGCGGGCGCCGGCGCCGCTTGCGCGGTTTCGGCGCTCCGGCCCGGCCGGCGGATCCAGACATGCTGCGATGCTAGAGCAAACGGTTGCCCGGGTACTCTGGCTCTCCGTGTCCGTGTCCGGTGGTGCCCGTAGTAGTGGTACCCGTTTCGTGGTGGGATTCAAGTGAGCAACCTGGTCGCCCAGCAGAACGCGGTGACGGAACTGATGCGAGTGTCCCCTCTTGCCGATGAGCTGGCGGAACGTTTCGCGCGCGCCGGCCACAGCCTGTACCTGGTCGGCGGCAGTGTGCGCGACGCGCTGCTCGGCAGGCTGTCGGCCGATCTCGACTTCACCACCGACGCCCGGCCGGACCGGGTGCTGGCGATCGTCAACGACTGGGGCGACGCGGTGTGGGACGTGGGCATCGCGTTCGGCACGGTCGGCGTCACCAAGAAGGGCATGACGCTCGAGATCACCACCTTCCGCGCGGACAGCTACGACCGCGTCGGCCGTAACCCCGAGGTCACTTTCGGCGACACCATCGAGGGTGATCTGCTGCGCCGCGACTTCACCGTCAACGCGATGGCCATCGACCTGGTCACCAAGACCTTCATCGATCCGCACGACGGGATGGACGCGCTGCGGCTCCAGGTGCTCGACACCCCGGCGACCCCGCAGGAGTCCTTCGCCGACGATCCGCTGCGGATGTTGCGGGCCGCCCGCTTCGCCGCGCAGCTCGGCTTCACCGCGGCCCCGCGGGTGGTCGCCGCGATGACCTCGATGGCCGCGCAGCTCGAGCGGATCACCGCCGAGCGGGTGCAGGCCGAGCTGTCCAAGCTGCTGCTCGCCGCCGATCCGCGGCCGGGGCTGGAGCTGCTGGTGGACACCGGGCTCGCCGAGCACGTGCTGCCCGAGCTGCCCGGGATGCGGCTGGCCATCGACGAGCACCACCAGCACAAGGACGTCTACCAGCATTCGCTCACCGTGCTGGCCCAGGCGATCGACCTGGAACAGCGGCACGAGCCTGTTTCCGGGCCGGACCTGGTGCTGCGGCTGGCCGCGCTGCTGCACGACGTGGGCAAGCCGGCCACCCGCGAGTTCCAGCCCGGTGGCGGGGTCAGCTTCCACCACCACGAGGTGGTCGGTGCGCGGATGGCCCGCAAACGTTTGCGGGCGCTGAAGTACCCGAAGGAAACCATCGAGGCCGTCGCCCAGCTCGTGTTCCTGCACCTGCGGTTTCACGGCTACGGCGGGGGTGAGTGGACCGATTCGGCGGTGCGGCGCTACGTGACCGACGCGGGTGAGCTGCTGCCCCGGCTGCACAAGCTCGTGCGTGCCGACTGCACCACGCGCAACCGGCGCAAGGCGGCCGCCCTGCAGGCCACTTACGACGAGCTTGAGGCGCGGATCGCTCGGCTCAAGGAGCAGGAGGACCTCAACCGGGTCCGCCCGGATCTCGACGGCAACGAGATCATGCGGCTGCTCGGGCTCTCCCCCGGTCCGCAGGTCGGGCAGGCCTGGAAGTTTCTCAAGGAGCTGCGGCTGGACCGCGGTCCGCTGGAGCACGACGACGCGGTGGCCGAGCTGAAGAAGTGGGCGCGGGACCAGGGCATCACCCCGCCCGGCTGACTCCCGGCCGTGGATGAGCGGCCGGTGGCTGATGGCGCACGATCTCCGTTCGGCCCTGGTCGCTGCCTCGCGCACCGGCGATACTTGCTCGTCCGGCGGGCCGGGGGTGCCCGGCGATCGGGGGGAATCGATGACGGCGCAGGAGCGCGAGCGGCCCGATGGTGGCCCGAGTTTCCTGGTCACCCTGCTGCGCCGGGGCACGCCCGCGCTGGCCACCGCGACCACCGGGCTGTCCGACGAGGTCGCCGATCCGACCCCGGTGCGGGCCTTGCGGCGGATCTCCCGGATGGCCGGTCCGGTCGATCCCGGTTTCCAGGACAACCTGCTGCTGCGCGCGGCCCGCTACGTGGCGCTGGTCCCGCTGGCCTATCGGCTGATCGCGGTGTCCGGGCAGTTCTTCGGCTACCTCGCCACGCGCGGCTCGGCCGGGCTGGCACCGGTCGCGGTGGTCACCGCCGGCTCGGTCGCGCTGAGCCTGTTGGGCGTCTACTGGATGCTGCGCAGAGCGCCGTTCCGCAGCGACCGCACCGCCTGGCTGCTGGCCGGGGATCTGGTCGCCACGCTGGTGTTCGAGCTGGTCATCGGCGCGACCGTGCCGAGCGGGGCGTTCCACGACGCGCTCGCCGTCGCGGACAAGCACCTCCTCGGCAACATCGCGTTGCTGACGCTCGCCCTCGGGATTCCGGCCGGGCTGGGGCTGGCTGTGCTGAGCTTCCCGGTGCGGCTGCTGGTGGGCGTGATCAACAGCGGGACGGCGGATCTCGCGCAGGCCGGATCGCTGTACCCGCCGATGCTCGGGGTGCTGTTCACCGCGGCCGGCGCGCTGATCATGCTCGGTCTCGGTACACGGCTCGCGCTGGCCTACGGCATCCGCAACGGGCGGCTCGCTGAACGCGCGCGGCAGCATCGGATGCTGCACGACACGGTGCTGCAGACCTTGGAGGCCATCTCACTTGGTCCGGGCGACGCGCCGGGCCGGTTGGCCGAGGTGCAGCGGCTGGCCCGCGTGCAGGCGATGCAGCTGCGGCAGGCCATCGAGGCGGCCGCCGCGCACGAGACCGAGGAGCGTTCGCGGCCGCTGGGCGCGAAGCTCACCGCGCTGGCCGCGGAGATGGCGCGCGACGGGCTGCGGGCACAGCTGGTGGTCTCGGAACTGGATGAGGACACCTTGTCCGAGGTCCGGCAGATCGCGATCCGCGACGCGGTCCGGGAGGCCATGCGCAACACGATGAAGCACTCCGGCACCGACCAGGTGGTGGTCCGGGTCGAGGAACGCGACGGCGGGATCGCGGTGATCATCCGGGACCACGGCACCGGGTTCAGCGCGCGGGACCGGCCCGCTGGCTTCGGTATCAGCGAGTCGATCACCGCCCGGCTGGCCGAGGTGGGCGGCACCGCGGGGGTGGAATCGAGTCCGGGCAGCGGAACGAGGGTGACGTTATGGGTGCCGAACTGAGCGGGGTCGCCGGTGCGCTGGCCGCCTGTCGCGACGGGGATCCGATGACGGCCGCGCGGCTCGCCGGCCGGTCCGGCACCCGGCTCGGGGCCGAGCTGGCGCACTACCTCGGCCGCGTCGGGGCCGGTTCGGTTTACGACCAGCCCGCGGCGTTCACCGCGTTCATCCGCGGCGGCGGCAACGTGCGGTTGTACGAGCGGCTGAGTGAGGAACTGGCCACGATGTACGACGAGCTGCGCCCGGCCGCGGTGCTGGATCTCGGCTGCGGTGACGGTCTCGCGGTCTCGCCCGCGTTGTCCCGCACGCGGTTCCGGCCGTCGCGGATCGACCTGGTCGAGCCCTCGGCGACGCTGCTGTCCGCGGTCGAAGTGCCTGGTGCGCACCGGTTCGCGGCGACCGCGCAGGAGTTCCTCGCCGCGAATGGTTCCACGTGGAACCTTGCGCAATCGACCTTCGCCCTGCAGTCGATCCCGCCGGACGACCGGGCGGACGTGCTGCGGGCCCTGTGCCCGCGAACCGGCCGGCTGCTGCTCGCCGAGTTCGACGTCCCGGCGGAACCGGCCGACCAGGCGGGGCGCCTGCGTTCCCTGGCCGAGCGGTACGAACGGGGCCTCGCCGAGTACACCGATCAGGCTTCCTTTGTCGCGCAAGGGTTTCTGCTGCCCGTGCTGCTCGGTGTGGTGACCGGGGAGAGTCGCACGAACTGGGAGCACCCGGCCACGGACTGGGCCGGGCAGCTGACTGCCGCCGGGTTCACCGAGGTGACCATCACCCCGCTCTCGGACTACTGGTGGTCGCCCGCGGTGCTGCTCACCGCCCGCGGTTCACAGTCGGGATAGCGCCCCGGCCTCCGCGTGCTGTGCGATCGGCCGCGGCAGCAGGTACGCGGTCGCGCCACCGGGCTGCGGTCCCCAGGGCGCGGTGACTCCGGTGAGCACCCGGAGCGTGCGCTGCATGCGGTATTCGTGCCGTTCGCGCTCCCGGTCCGCGGTCAGCGAGGTCTCCACGAACCGCGTGTCCGCCGCGTGCACCAGGTTGCCGTGCTCATTGCCGAACCGGACGACCTTCGTACCCGCGGGCAGTGCGACCAGCCGTTTGGCTCGGTAGAACGAAAGCGGCGGCTCCCCGCGCAACGGCAGGATCGGCCAGTCGGCGGGCTGGTCGGATTCGTCGGTGCCTGGCACCGGGAGCAGCAGCAGCGTGCCGAGCAGGTATCGCGCCGCATCCGCGAGCGTGCCGAACGGCACCGGCTCCACCGACGGCGGACGGGAAACCTCCCAGCGGTTGTCCGCTCGCCGCAGGGTCCACACCCCTTCGGCAGGCACCTCGCTCGCGCCGATCCGGTAAGCCGACGCGGGCACCCCGTACTCGGCGAGCCGCTGTTCCAGCAGGACCAGGGTCTCGGCCGCACGCAGTGGCCGCGCCGGGTCGCCTTCTCGCAGCGCCTTGGCGAGCCGACTGTCGTCCGGCAGGTCGGCCGTCGAACGCGGTGGCCGCGGCCTGCCGAGCACATCCGCCTCGGCGGTGGCCCGCACCAGTTCCCGCACCAGCGGCGGACGGAACCCGGTGGCGCGGATGTGCTCGACCAGCTCCGGCTCCGGCGGCACGCCGTATTTGCGCAGGTAGTGCGGCACCGCGGCGGGCCAGATCCAGCTGCCGTCGGTGTGGAAGGCCTGCGGTACGTCCGGTGGGGCGCCGGGCGGGGCGAACAGGTCCGCCTGCGGGGCAGGCCGGTGCAGCACGACCGGCGCGCGGAACAGATAGTCGAGCACTCCGCGCAGCTGATCCGGCGGCACCGGCGGCCGGTTGATCACCGGCCGCTCCCCCTCGTTGTGCCCGTCCACCACGCGGGCCTGGCGGAAGGTGTGCTCCAGCGGGAGCCCGGCCTTGGTGGCCAGCCAGTCCGGCAGGTGTTTCGGCGTGCGGGGGAACCGGGTCAGCTCGGCCTGATAGGCCTGCTGCGCGGGCCGGTCACCGTCGATCGGCGGCAGCCGCCAGTCGGGTTCGCGGTCGGCGTCGAAGTCGAAATCGAACTGCGATTCGGCATCGAGGGTGAAGGTGCCCTGGAACCAGGTTCCGCTGTCCGGCTGGTACATCGCCGCGCGCAACTGCGCGAACAGCGAACTGAGCCGCGGTGACGCGGACAGCGCCACCGACACCGGGCCGTTCTCGTCGCCGACCGCGCGTACCTCCAGTTCGGCGTACGAGCCGACCTGCCGGAACTGCGCGGCCACCTTGGTCCATCCGCCCGGCACCCCCCGCAGCGTGCGGCCGATCGCGCGCAGCAGTTTCGTGTGGTCGCCGCCCTCGGTCGCCGGCTGCGGTTCCGCGTAGTCGTGCCGGGTCTGCCACAGGCCGGTCAGCCGCTTCGCGGGCACGGTCACCGAGAACTCGGTGAGCCCGAGTTGCGCGGCGCGCGCCGGATCGTGCCGCGTCCAGCGCAGGGTCAGCTCGGTCTGGTCGCCCGGCGCGATCTCGAACAGCTCGTCCTCGTACTCGCCGTGGCTGCGCAGATCGAAGGTCGCGGGCACCTCGTTCGCGAGCACCAGCCGGGCCGGACGTCCCTCGTGGTCGCGGTCGAAGTCCTCGGGTACTTCCTCGTCCGGCAGCACGGTCAGCAGCAGCGTCCCGTCGGTGGTCGACCGCTGGGCCGCAAAAGTGCGATCTTCCAGCTGGACGTACAGACCGTCAGGGCGTTCGCTCGCCTCTACCCGGTAGCGCACTCTGCTTCCTCCCCGAAACCCCAGTGTGAGCGGCCTCGAACTTAGCCGAGTCCGCCGCCGCACGCCGACGAGGTGGTCGAATCGGGCGGCTGCCGCCGGTGCGCGGGTCAGTGCCTCGGGTAGCGCTGCGACCAGGTCGTGCCGAGCTGCTGCAAGGCCGATCGACGGTCGAAATGCCACAGCGCGTCGGTGGCCAGCTGTTCGATCAGGTGATGCAGCTCCAGCTGCTCGATCCACTTGGCGGGCAGGCCGGGGATGCCGACCCGGGCGCCGAGCAGCGCCCCGGTGAGTGCCCCGGTCAGCGCGCTGCGCCCGGAGTGGTTCACCCCGCGCAGCAACGCCTGTTCCGGGTAGTTCTCGAAGCCCGACAGCGCGGCGAACGCGCGGCCGAGCACCGCCAGTGTGCCCAGCCCGTCGCCGATCAGCTCGGGCATCCGCAGGTCCGGCAGGCCGTGTTCGCCGAAGAACGGCACCGATTCGGCCACCATCGCCTGCACGGCCGCCCAGCCGGGACCGGCCTGCGGGTGATCCGTGAGCACCTCCCGGGTCAGGTTCCACACCGGGTAGCTGAACGAGTCCTTGGTCAGCGCCAGCTCGAACAGCCAGGCCAGGAAGGTGGCCGCGGCCAGGTCCTCCTCCTGCCGGTGGGTCACCGTCACCAAGTCGTACACGACCTGCGCGACGCCGCCGCTGAAGCCGGTGCCGGGTCCGGCTGCGGTGAGCACCGCGGGCAGCGCGCCGATCAGCGCCGCGGGACCGACCATCGGAGCGGCCTGTGGTGCTTGGGTGACCAGTGCGTGGTACGCGTTGAGCTCGGCGTCGTCGGCACCGCGGCGGACGTGCAGGTCGGGCACCTTCACGAGCCAGCCGTCGGTGTGCTCCAGAGGCGCGCCCTGGGTGTGCAGCCAGCGCAGCAGCGCACCGCGCACGACGCCGGGGAAGAGCTGCTCGATGTTGCGCGATTCCGGCTGTTCCCGGTGCGGGCTGCGGATCACCGCCTCGGTGTAGAACAGCAGCCGCTGGGTCAGCGAGCCGATCCGGCCGGGCTGGTCGAACGCGATCGGCAGGTCCGTGACGCCGTCCGGGCCGAACCGGGCGACCAGCTCGTCGAGCCGCATCCGGTCCACCGCGGTGCCCAGCGCCTCGCCGAGCGCGAACCCGGCGTACGCGCCGACGACGCGCTGCCAGCCGTAGCGGAAGTTCTCCAGCTCCGGCAGCGGGTACTTGCCGAAGGTGTCCAACCGCGGTACGACCCGGCCCTCGTTGTCCCAGCACGGGGCGAGTCCGTCGGCGCCGAGTTCGTTCGGCGTGCCGGGCACCGGCTCGGGTTGTTCGAGCCGCCGCAGCCAGGACTGGCCGAGGACCGTCCGGCGGCATTCCTCGGTGGTCAGCTCGAAACCGTGCCGGCGGGCGCGTTCCGCGGCGGTGGTGGGCGGATCGACCGGCGCGGCCAGCCCCATCTGCGCCGCGGTGTCCGCGGCCAGCCGTGCCAGGTCCTCCTCCGCCTCCGGGCAGCGGCCGTGCCGGTCCACCCGCGGTTCGCCGCGCGGGAAACGCCGGGCCACGTCCGCGAGTTCCGGCCCGGTGACGTCCTCGAAGGTGGCCGGGCCGCCGTTGATCACCAGGTTCGGCGGGTGCTCGAACTCGGCGAGGGTGGCCAGATCCACGTGCCACCAGGCGTGTTCCCGGGCGGGCAGGTGCCGGGTCGAGCTGAACACGCGCAGCTCGTTGCGTTCCTCGGAGAAGTAGAACCGGTCGGTGGAACCGGTCTCGACGTCCAGCGGGACGTACACGGTGCAGCGCAACAGGCCGATCAGCAGCTGCTCACGGGAGAGCCAGCCGACGCCGGCGAAGGCCAGCAGGGTCTCCAGGATGTTCTCCGGCTTGGGGTAACCGCGGCGGATCGGCCCGGCGCGGTAGGCGGGGTTCTCCCGTTCCTGCCCGGTCTG
Organism: Amycolatopsis panacis; assembly: GCF_003600245.1. Lineage (NCBI taxonomy): Bacteria > Bacillati > Actinomycetota > Actinomycetes > Pseudonocardiales > Pseudonocardiaceae > Amycolatopsis > Amycolatopsis panacis. The sequence continues at coordinate 62,516 of NZ_QZFV01000062.1, read as the reverse complement.
CTGGCCGTCGTTGTCCACCTTCACCCAGCCGGCCACCGCGGGCAGCGGCACGCCCAGCTCACCGAATCCGGCCTTCACGTACTCCGGGTCGACCACCTCGCGCCAGCTCTCCTGGCCGGGATAGGCCACCGGGGTGCTGAGCCCGCCCGGCGACGGATGTGCCTGGCGCAGCTCGCCGTCCGGCTCGCGCACGACCACCGACGGCGCTGGGAAGAGTTCCTTGTCCGGACGGCCGTCGTCGAGGAAAGCGACCGTGTTGTAAGGGATGGACCAGCCTTCCGGGACCCGCAGCACGCGGTCGTGGTCGACGCGCAGGCCACCGGGGCCGGCGACCGTGGGGCCGTGCACGGCGCGCAGCCAGTCGCCGACCTTCTCCATCGCTTCCGCCGCTTCCACCTACTCGATCCTTTCCAGGCTCCCGTCGGACTCGTGCTCCGCGATCGGCTTCGGCAGTACGTACGCCACCGCGCCACCCGGCAGGTTCGCCCAGGGCACCGTGACTCCGGTAATCACGTAAAGTGATCGTCGAAGCCGAAAAGTGGTGGTCACTCGCTCTCGTTCGAGTGGCAGTGACGTTGTGGCGAACCGTACCTCCTGCTGATGGACCAGGTTGCCGGGCTCTTCCCCGAATCGCAGGACGACGGTACCTGTCCCCAATCGGGTGAGTCTCTTGTTTCTCAGCAGCGTGAGGGGAGGGTCACCCGGGGTGGGCTGGATGGGCCAGTCGCCGACTTCCTTCGCGGTCTCCAGCGGGGTCTCGCGTCCGCCGGTCGCACGGGCCGGATACAGCAGCAGCGCGCCGAGCAGTTGCTGCGCGGCCGAGGCGAGGTCCGGAAACTGGTGCGCGGCACCGTCCGGCGCGGTCACCAGCCAGCCGGAGCCGCCCCGGTACAGACTCCAGGCGCCGGGCTCGGGCGTCCCGATCCGGTAGGCCCGCGGCCACACGCCGAGCGCGTCGAGCCGGTTTTCGAGCTGGGCCAGCAGCTGTTCGTCGGTCAGCTCGGGCTCGGGGTCCGTCTCCAGCTCGGCGGCCAGATCGGCGGCGGTCGGCGCCACCTCGGCCGGCTCCGGACGGGGCCGCGGACGGCCGGCGAGATCCGCTTTCGCGGTGCGGCGCAGCAAAGGCGCCACATGCGGGGGCTGAAAGCCCTGCTCCCGCATGTGTGTCAGGAACGCCGGTTCCGGCGGGATGCCGTGCCGGCGAAGCTGGCCGGCCACTTCGGCCGGCCAGATCCAGGTGCCGTCGGTTCGGTGTCCCCCGCCGACCTCGGCCTCGCGTTCCAGGTACTGCAGCACGAGCGGGCGTTCCTCGGGCGCGAGCGCCGGGCGTTGCATCAAGGCCGTGGCGGGGCGGGCGTGCCGGAATTCGAAGGTGAGCGGCAAGCCGACCCGCAGCCGCCACCAGTCCGGGATGTACGCGTCCTCGCGCGGAAACGTGGCCAGCTCGTCGCGGTAGACCGACGACGGGGGCGGGGTTGTCCACGACGGGTCGACGTCGGAATAGAAGTCGAAGTCGAACGAGCCGTCCGGGGACAGCACGTACCGGGCCTGCAGCCAGGTACCGCGGCCGTGCCGGTACATCCCGGCCCGCAGGATGGCGAATCGCTCGATGATCCCGGTGCTCGCCTCGGTGTTGCCCGGCCGCACCTCCAGGTAGTCGCCGAGCTGGGCGAACCCGATGCCGGCCGGGGTGGCCGGCGCGGACTGCCGGGCGCGTACGAGCCGCCCGATCTCGGCCAGCAAGGTGTGCCGCTCGCTCTCGGTGAGTGTCGATTCCACGCGAATCAGGGTTCAGGAACCGCGCCGGCGATTCTGCGGCACGGCCCCCCGCGGGCGTACCCGGCGGGGCGTCGGCCGTGGCGCGGGCATCGGGTACCCACCGCTCTCCGGCCGGTCCGGGATTCCGGTCAGCTGCTGCACCAGTGTCTGCACGGTGGCCGCGAGCTGCGCCGGTGTGGTGCGTTCGAAGGCGTCCGGTGTGAACTCGAGCCTGCCGAGCGTGCCCACCCCGCTCACCGTCGCCCGGACCAACCCGTCCGGTGAGGTCAGCACGTGCGGTGTGACCTCAAGGTGCCCATGGTCGTCGCCCGCAGTAGTCACGGCGTCCCCTCGGGTGTGGTCAACTGGGCCGATTGTCACTCTTTCGAGTGGCGCGGTCAGCGTAAGGCCTGGCACCGGGTCATGACCCGGGCTCCGGTCCAACGGTTTGCGGCAGCGAATCCTCTCCGCCGGCACCGCGCCGCCGACCGGCCGCGGGCGGCCGGAGAAGGCGAACCGACGCACTCGATCGCCTCTCGGCGGCTTTGCGCAGTGTGGCTCCAGCCGGACGGTATTCCACAAAGGCGGTTCTTCAGTGAGCCCGGGGGACACGAAGTGCGCCGGTCCACTGTGCCCAACGAGGCCGATGTGGCTGGTGTTCCCGTGCCGGGCGGATTTCCCGGCACCGGGAGTGGGATCATGGCAGGCGTGCCAGCGGACGCCGAGGTCGAACCGGGAACGCTCCTGGTCGCCGCCCCCACGATGTTCGACCCGAACTTCAAGCGGACCGTGGTGTTCGTGATCGATCATCGTGCCGAGGGCACGCTCGGGGTGGTGCTGAACCGCCCGAGTGACGTCCCGGTGCACGACGTGCTGCCCGGCTGGGGCGGGCACGTCGCCCAGCCGCAGTCGGTGTTCGTCGGCGGGCCGGTGGAGAAGAAGACCGCGCTGTGCCTGGCCGCGCTGCGGACCGGCGAGACCGCGGCGAGCGTGCCCGGGGTGATCGCGGTGCGCGGCCCGGTGGCGCTGGTGGATCTGGACACCGACCCCGACGTGCTGGTGCCGAAGGTGCGTGGCGTGCGGGTGTTCGCCGGCTACGCGGGCTGGGACTCGGGCCAGCTGGCGAGCGAGATCGAACGGGAGGACTGGGTGATCGTGCCCGCCTTGCCCAGCGACATCCTCGCCTCGCCGGACCACGATCTGTGGGGACAGGTGCTGCGTCGGCAGGGCGTCCCGCTGGCGCTGCTGGCCACTCACCCCGGCGACCTCCAGCGCAACTGACCTCGTCACAAGGCTGTGAAGGGACCCTTCACGGACTCTGATTCCGTGAAGGGACCCTTCACGGAACTTCGAGGAACTCAGGATCCCGAGGAACTCAGGATCCGTCGGTTTTCGACAGGACGCCGCAGCCGCCGGCACCGCAGGCGCAGCCGCTGCATCCGGCCGGGGTGGCCGGCGCGGGGGCGGGCACGCTCAGCGCGGCGCGGGCGCCGAGCCGGGCACCGGCGACGACCATGGCCAGGAGGCCGAGCAGGCCCACGACGGCGGCCGCGATGAGCCCGGCGGTGGTGGGCATGGCCAGCCCGGCCAGCCCGGCGACGATCGCGACCGCGCCGCCGGCCAGCGTCGGGATGCCGGCCACGCGGTTCGCCAGCTTGAACGCGGCCTCGCTGCGCAGCGAAGCCGCCGTGCGGACGCCGGTCCCACCGGCGCGGGTCAGCCGTTCGCGGACGCCGAGGAAGCCACCCCAGCCGACGACGGCACCGAGCACGATCGGGACGAGCGCGATTGCGAACACCCGCAAAGGATAAGCGTGACCTCCTGGCAACGTGGTGGATACCCTCGTCGGCTGTGCTGCAGACCATGTCCTCCTCCACGCGCCGCCGGGCGCTGGTCACCGCCGGGCTGCTCGCCGGCGCGCTGCTGACGGCTCCCGCGGCGAGCGCCGCCGAACGTCCGATCCGGTTGCTCGGCGAGCAGATCGTGCCGCACAACCTCCAGTTCCAGGGCACCACCGTCGGTGGGCTGTCCTCGATCGACTACGACCCGCGGACCGGCGAGTACGCGTTCATCTGCGACGACCGTTCCGCGATCAATCCCGCGCGCTTCTACACCGCGAAGTTCTCCGTCAACCGCCATGGCCTCGGCCCGATGACCTTCACCGGCACCCATCCGCTGCTGCGCCCGGACGGCACGCCCTACCCGCCGTTGGCGCAGAACGACCCGTCCGCGCCGCAGAACGAGCAGACGATCGACCCCGAAGAGCTGCGCGTGGACCCGTGGACCGGGCACTACGTGTGGTCGCAGGAAGGCGACCGGCTGACCGATCCCCCGAACCTGATCCAGCCGTCCATCCGGGAAGCCACCAGCGACGGCCGTTACCTGCGGGATCTGCCGCTGCCCGCGAACGAGCGGATGACCCCGGACGCCGGCCCGCGCCGCAACTACGTGCTCGAAGGGCTCGCCTACACCGGCTTCGGCACGTTGCTGGCCAGCGAGGTCGAGGCTCCGCTGCTGCAGGACGGCCCGCCGCCCACGCCGACGTCGGGTGCGCTTTCGCGGATGACGCTGCAGACCCGCGGCGGCCAGGTGCTCGCGCAGTACGCCTATCCGCAGGAAAAGCTGTTCGCCACGCCGGTGCCCGCCAACGGGTTCGCCGACACCGGGGTGTCCTCGATGCTCGCGGTGGACCAGGCCGACCCCACGAAGTTCCTGATGATGGAGCGTTCCTTCGTGACCGGCTTCGGCAACAAGGTACGGGTGTTCGAAGTGGACACGAAGGGCGCCACGAACGTGGTGCACACTCCTTCGCTGGCCACGGCGAAGATCAAGCCGGTCAAGAAGAAGCTGCTGCTCGACTTGTCCGGCTTGCCGGTATCGAAGGTGGACAACGTGGAGGGACTCACCTGGGGGCCGCGGCTGCCCGGCGGCGAACGCAGCCTGATCTTCGTGAGCGACAACAACTTCTCCGCGTCTCAGGTGACTCAGCTCATCGCCGTGGCGGTCCCGTCGGAACGGCTTTGACCTGGCCGTTAGACTGCACCCATGAACATGGCTCGGCTGCTCCTTGGCCGGCCGCGCTGAGCTGGTCGAAATGACCCGGCCGGTGCGGCGGACCCCTCATGCCCTCGAGGCCTGGGGGGTCGAGTTGTTTCTGGGAGTGGCTCGACACGGAGGAAAACGGCGATGACAGGGTCCAGTGAGACCGGCACGGCCCAGAGCCGGGCGGGCGAGGAGCAGATCCCGCCGTTCCGCTACACCGCGGAACTGGCCGGGCAGATCGAGCAGCGCTGGCAGGACCACTGGTCCGACCACGGCACCTATCACGCGCCGAACCCGGTCGGGCCGCTCGCCGAGGACGGCGAACCGGCGGGCTCGGACAAGCTGTTCGTGCAGGACATGTTCCCCTACCCGTCCGGTTCCGGCCTGCACGTCGGGCATCCGCTCGGCTACATCGGCACCGACGTGTACGCGCGCTACCACCGGATGATCGGCCGGAACGTGCTGCACACGCTGGGCTACGACGCGTTCGGCCTGCCCGCCGAGCAGTACGCGGTGCAGACCGGCACGCATCCGCGCGTCACCACCGAGCAGAACATCGCCACCATGCGCCGTCAGCTGCGGCGGCTGGGTCTCGGCCACGACGAGCGTCGCTCGATCGAGACCATCGACCCGGACTACTACCGCTGGACGCAGTGGATCTTCCTGCAGATCTTCAACTCCTACTACGACGAGGACGCGCGCAAGGCCCGCCCGATCGGGGAGTTGGAGAAGGCCTACGCGAACGGCGCGCGGGCGACCCCGGACGGTCGCGCGTGGGGCGAGCTGAGCCAGGTCGAGCAGCGCAGGATCATCGACGGTCACCGGCTGGTCTACATCTCCGAGGCGCCGGTGAACTGGGCGCCCGGGCTGGGCACCGTGGTGGCCAACGAGGAGGTGACCTCCGACGGCCGCAGCGATCGCGGGAACTTCCCGGTGTTCCGCAAGAACCTGCGCCAGTGGATGATGCGGATCACCGCCTACGCCGACCGCCTGGTCGACGATCTGGACCTGCTGGACTGGCCGGAGAAGGTCAAGTCCATGCAGCGCAACTGGGTCGGCCGCTCGCAGGGCGCGCGGGTCTCCTTCCCCGCCGGGGGCGAGAAGATCGAGGTCTTCACGACCCGGCCGGACACCCTCTTCGGCGCCACCTACATGGTGATCGCACCGGAGCACCCGCTGGTGGCGAAGCTGACCGCGGCGCAGTGGCCGGGCGAGCACCCGCAGAGCTGGACCGGCGGCGCCGCGACCCCTGCCGAGGCGATCGCCGCCTACCGCTCCGCCGCGGCCCGCAAGTCCGATCTGGACCGCCAGGAGAACAAGGAGAAGACCGGCGTCTTCACCGGCACCTACGCGGTGAACCCGGTCAACGGCACCGAGATCCCGGTCTTCGTCGGCGACTACGTGCTGATGGGCTACGGCACCGGCGCGATCATGGCGGTGCCCGCGCAGGACCAGCGGGACTACGACTTCGCCAAGAAGTTCGAGCTGGACATCATCCGCACCGTCGACCCCGGCCCGGATTTCGACGGCGAGGCGTTCACCGGCGAGGGCCTGGCGATCAACTCGGCCAACGATTCGGTGAGCCTCGACGGCATGGGCGTGGCCGACGCGAAGAAGACGATCATCGCCTGGCTGGAGGACCGCGGCGCGGGCGAGGGCACCGTGCAGTACAAGCTGCGCGACTGGCTGTTCGCCCGGCAGCGTTACTGGGGCGAGCCGTTCCCGATCGTCTACGACGAGAACGGGCTGCCGATCGCGCTGCCCGAGGACCAGCTGCCGGTGGTGCTGCCCGAGGTCGAGGACTACTCGCCGAAGACCTTCGATCCCGACGACGCCGATTCCGAGCCCTCCCCGCCGCTGTCGCGGGCCACCGACTGGGTCGAGGTCACCCTGGACCTCGGCGACGGGCCGAAGAAGTACCGCCGCGACACCAACGTGATGCCGCAGTGGGCCGGCTCGTGCTGGTACCAGTTGCGTTATGTCGACCCGACGAATCCCGACGTGTTCTGCGCGCCGGAGAACGAGGCCTACTGGATGGGCCCGCGTCCGGCCGAGCACGGGGTCGACGACCCGGGTGGCGTCGACCTGTACGTCGGCGGAGTCGAGCATGCCGTGCTGCACCTGCTGTACTCCCGGTTCTGGCACAAGGTGCTGTACGACCTGGGGCACGTGTCGTCGAGGGAGCCGTACCGGCGGCTGTACAACCAGGGGTACATCGAGGCGTTCGCCTACACCGACGAGCGCGGCGTGTACGTGGCCGCGGACGAGGTCGTCGAGCGCGACGGGAAGTTCTTCCTGGGTGACCAGCCGGTCCGCCAGGAATACGGGAAAATGGGCAAGAGCCTGAAGAACGTCGTCACGCCGGACGAGATGTCGCAGGCCTATGGCGCGGACACCTTCCGGCTGTACGAGATGTCCATGGGCCCGTTGGACATGTCCCGTCCGTGGGCGACCAAGGACGTGGTCGGGGCGCATCGGTTCCTGCAGCGGCTGTGGCGGCTGCTCGTCGACGAGCAGTCCGGTGAGCTGCGGGTCAGCGCCGGCGAGGCGACCGAGGCGGACCGGAAGCTGTTGCACCGCACCATCGCCGGGGTCCGTGAGGACTACGCGGAGATGCGGTTCAACACCGCGGGCGCGAAGCTGATCGAGCTGAACAACCACCTGACCAAGGCCTACGGCTCGGCCGCGGCGACCCCGCGGGAGCTGGCCGAACCGCTGGTACTGCTGCTGGCTCCGCTGGCCCCGCACGTCGCCGAGGAGCTGTGGCACCGGCTGGGGCACGTGGACTCGCTGGTGCACGGCCCGTTCCCGGTGGTCGACGAGAAGTACCTGGCCGACGACGCCGTCGAGTACCCGGTCCAGGTCAACGGCAAGGTCCGCGCCCGCATCACGGTTCCCGCGGACGCGGCGGGCGAGGCGGTACAGGCCGCCGCGCTGGCCGAGGAGAAGATCGCGGCGCTGGTCGGGGACAAGACCCCGCGCAAGGTGATCGTGGTGCCCGGCCGGCTGGTCAACATCGTGCTGTAGCAGCGGCGGACCGGGATCCCGAGCAGGTCCCGGTCCGTCCCTTGTGGACAGTCGCGGTGAATTGAGGCATTCCGGCCCGGCCGCTGTCGCGGATCGGTAAGGTGCGGTCGGTGCGCAGCCGAAAGATCACCGTGGCCGCCCTCGGGGCGCTGGCCGGGGCCCTACTCGCCGGGTGCAGCGTGGCGCCCGGTCCGCCGCCAGGGAAGCCCGCCCCGCGGCTGCCCGCCGATTCGGTGGCCTACGACGAGCTGCCGGTGATCACTTCCCGGCCGAAGCTCTTTCCCGGCAGCTGCGCGCAGTTCGAGCAGAATCCGCAGCTGATGCGGCAGCTTCAGGGCAGCTCGCCGTTCTTCAGCCCGGTTTTCCACAGCTGCACCCTCAAGCGCGCGGGCGGCACCCAGGTCGAGGTCGGCAGCAGGGACCCGGACCAGCGCGTGCCGCATCCGTGGATCGGCTACTGGAAGGCCTATTCCTACGGCCTGTATCACTTCCGGCGCATCCTGGTGCTGGATCGCTATTACGCGGTCTCCCAGCTCGATGGCAACGGCTGCCTGGTCGCGGTGAACATCGGCGCCGAGCAGGTCGTCACGGTCCGGGTCGGTGCGCAGCCGCCGGTCGCCGGGGGCTACGAGAACATTCCCCGCCCCGGCGACAGTGTCGAGCAGGACCGGCGGATGGCGGATACCTTCTGTCCGTCCGCGCGGCAGGCCGCCGAGACCTACCTGAGCGCGGTCGACCCCGGAGGCGGTTCGCTGGCCGCCTGATCAGGCCGCTTCCCGGGTGCCCGCCTGCCGGATTCCGGAGCCGGCCAGCCCCAGCCACAGCAGCAGCGAGGTGGCCAGCGCGAGCGGGCCGTGCTCGGCGATGCTGCTCAGCTGCCGGGCCGCCTCGACCGGATCCAGCCAGCCCGCGAGGTCGTTTCCGGTCTGCAGGAACAGGAACACCAGCAACACCAGCAGGTAGGCGGTGATCGCCCCGGCGGTGTTGGGGATCAGCCAGCCGATGGTGACCGCGGCCAGCGTGACCGCGAACGTGCCGAGGGCGACGGCGGCGACCATCGCGCCCGGCCGGTAGGCGAGCAGGAAGTCCACGCCGAGCGTGTCGAGCCGGTGGCGGAAGTGGCCGAAGACCAGCAGCGCCTGCAAGCCGAAGATCACCAGCCAGGTGGCTGCGGCCACGGTCGCCTGTGCCAGGACGTACCGCAGCCGCGAAGGCTGGGCCAGCAAGGTCGGCTGCGCGCTGCGGTAGTGCCATTCCGCGGCGATCAGCTTGACCAGCACCACGTTCATCAGCACCGGGGCGATCCGGATGCTCGCGAACACCGGGGTGAGCTGATCCTCGGTGGTCAACGTCTGCGAGGACCCGCTCAGGAACAGCAGATCGGCCATCAGCAGCACGAGCGGGCCGGCGATCACCAGGATCTTGTCCGCGACGGTCGCGGTCATCTTGCGTACCTCGACCGCCAGCAGCGTGCCGAACGACGCGCGCCGCTGCGCGGCCAGCTGCCAGGACGGCTGCTGCGCGACGGGTGCCTGCGCCGGGATCATCGGCCACCTCCGGTGAGCCGGAAGAAGAGCTCTTCCAGATTCTGTTGTTCCTCGCGCAGTTCCAGTACCTGCACGCGGGCGCCGAACGCGAGGTCGGAGACCTGCCGCAACGGCGCGGCCACGGACATTCCGTCCGGGCCGTCCGGGCGTGCCTCCAGCCGGGCCTGGTGCAGCGCGGTGCCCAGCCGAACGGGGTCAGTGGTGCGGATCAGCGTGCGGGCCGGGCCGGCGAAGCTCTGCAGCGGGCCGTCCGCGACCACCCGGCCGTGCCCGATCATCACCACCCGGTCCGCGGTTTGGTCCACTTCGGACAGTACGTGGCTGGACAGCAGCACGGTCCCGCCGCGGGCCGCGTAACCGCGCAGCAGCTGCCGGGTGGCGCGGATCCCGTCCGGGTCGAGCCCGTTGATCGGCTCGTCGAGGATCAGCATCGGCGGGGCGGTCAGCAGTGCCTGCGCGATGCCGAGCCGCTGCCGCATGCCGAGGCTGTACTTGCCGATCCGCCGGTTCGCCGCGTCGGTGAGGCCGACCTCCGCGAGCACCTGGTCGACCCTGGCCACGGGCAGCCGCATCAGCTTCGCGGCGTTGCGCAGGTGGTGCCTGCCGGTGCGGCCGGGGTGCACCGCCGACGCGTCGAGCAGGACTCCGGCCACGTGCGCGGGATTGGACCACTGCCCGTACCGGCGGCCGGCGATCGTGGCGCTGCCCGAGGTCGGGGCGGTCAGCCCGCAGATCATCCGCAGCGTGGTGGACTTGCCCGCGCCGTTCGGGCCGAGGAACGCGGTGACCGTGCCCGGCTGCAGCGCGAACGACACGGTGTCGACCACGCGACGGCCGCCGTAGACCTTCACCAGCTCCTGGACGTGCAGCACTCCGGCTCCCTCCCCGATCCCGTCCGGATCTTGGCACATCCGGGTATCGGGGCAGGGACGAACCGGTGGATTGCCGGCCCGGCTGGAGAAAACTCACGGCCGGTGGCGCGTTGACCGGGCGCCGCCGGCGCCGATCACTCGGGGGGCTACGTGATCGGCGCCGGCGACCCGGTGCCCTTCCCGGTGCGCTTCCGGTCCAGGCAACGTCACCGTCTTGAGATCAGTGACGCTTGTCGAGAGTGACTCCCGTTGTCGAAGTGACGCCTGGGGGATCAGGATCCCCCAATCGAGTGACGGGCAGGCACTGCTCGCCTGATTGTCGCATCAGACGGCGATAAAGTTACAAAACTCTTCACTTTTAGACAGCAAAGAGTGGCGGACCGGACACTCTGGGCTCGTGTCGGCTCGTGGCAGAGTGGCGGTCATGAGCGCTGTGCTGGTGGTCGGTTCCGCGAACGCCGATCTGGCGGTACCCGTCGACCGCCGGCCCGCGGGTGGCGAGACCGTGCTGGGCGGCGACACCGTGGTGTCCCCTGGTGGCAAGGGTGCGAACACCGCCGTCGCGGCCGCGCGGCTCGGCGCGGACGTCGCCCTTCTCGGTGCGGTCGGCGACGACGACCACGGCCGGTTGCTGCGTGCGTCGCTGGCCGATGCCGGGGTCAGCGCACGGTATTTGCGGACCGTTGACCGGCCGACCGGTGTCGCCTACATCACAGTCACTCCGGACGGCGAGAACTCGATTCTCGTCTCCCCCGGCGCCAATTCGGCGCTGGCGCCCGGTGACCTGACCGAGGACGTGTTCGACGGTGTCCGTGTCGTGGTCCTGTCGTTGGAAGTGCCGCTGCCCGCGGTCGAAAGTGCGGTTGCCCGTGCCGCCGAGAAGGGTGTGCGTGTCCTGCTGAATCTCTCGCCGGCCGCGAGGCTGTCCGCCGAAACGCTGGCCGCGCTGGACGTGCTGCTGGTCAACGAGCACGAAGCCGGTTACCTGCTCGGCGCGGACGACGCCGATCCGCGCAAGCTCCTCGAACTCGGCCCGCGTGCCGCTGTGGTCACGCGTGGTGCCGCCGGAGCCGTCGTGATCGATGGCGATATGTCGACGACGGTGGAGTCTCCTCGGATGACTGCGGTGGACACAACCGGCGCCGGTGATGCGTTCGCCGGTGCGCTGGCCGCCGCGCTTGCCGAGGGGGTCGATCTGGTCGAAGCCGCCCGGCGTGCGGTGCGCGTGGCCGCGATCAGTGTGACCCGGCACGGTGCGCAGCCCTCCTATCCGACGGCCGCCGAGCTGGGCGTGGGATAGCTTCCCGGCGAGACGCGACCGGTTCCGGCAGACTTCGGCCGTGGAGGTGGGTCCCGATGGCAGCAGAACGGGCCGGGCGAAGGATTCCGGCGGCATCCTGTGAGATTGGCGCCAAGGTGAGCTATGGTCTAGACCATGTCTGAGACTGCAGCCGAGCCGACGCCACCGAGTTCGCCGCTGACCGGGGTCGCGGTCAGCCCGGGCCGGGCGAGCGGGCCGGTGGTGCGGGTCGCCGAAGGACTCGGGGAGCCCGCGAGCACCCCCGAACCCGCCGATCCCGAGGCCGAGGCGGCCCGGATCGAACCCGCCGCCCACGCCGTGGCCGCGCGGCTGGAGGCACAGGCGGAGGCCGCCACCGGCGAGGCCGCGACGATCCTCGTCACGACCGCCGCGATGGCCGCCGACCCGGCACTGGCCACTCAGGCTCACCAGCTGGTGACGGCGCGGAAAATTCCCGCGACCCGCGCCGTCTACCAGGCTGCCGAAGGATTCGCCGAAGCACTGGCGGCTGCCGGCGGGTACATGGCCGAGCGCGTTCGCGACGTCCGGGACGTGCGTGACCGGATCGTCGCCGAGTTGCTCGGCGTCGCCCCGCCTGGGGTGCCCGAGCTGACTTCGCCGAGCGTGCTCGTCGCGCGCGACCTGGCTCCCGCGGACACGGCCGGGCTCGACCCCGCCAAGGTACTCGCCCTGGTCACCGAGGAGGGCGGCCCGACCAGTCACACCGCGATCCTCGCCCGTGCGCTGGGAATTCCGGCGGTGGTCGCGGTCCGCGGGCTGCTCGCGCTGGACGCCGCGGCGCTCGCGGTGGACGGCGACGCCGGGGTGGTCGAGGTCGCCGACCCGGCCGCGCCGGTCGTCACCGCCGTCGCCGCCGGCCCGGCCGAGTGGAACGGCGTCGGCGCGACTTCCGACGGGCATCCGGTGAAGGTCTACGGCAACGTCGGCTCCGCCGCCGACGCACAGGCCGCCGCGGACGCGGGTGCGGAGGGCGTCGGCCTGTTCCGTACCGAGTTCTGTTACCTGGACGCGTCATCGGAGCCGTCCGTCGAGGAGCAGCAAAAGGCTTACACCGCAGTGCTTTCGCCGTTCCGCGGCAAGCCGGTGATCGTGCGCACGCTCGATGCCGGTGCGGACAAGCCGCTCGCCTTCCTGTCGCCGGAGGCCGAACCCAACCCGGCGCTGGGCGTGCGCGGTCTGCGGGTGGCCTTCGAGCGGCCGGAGGTGCTCGACCGGCAGCTCGCGGCGATCGCCGGGGCCGCCGAGGAATCCGGCGCGCATGTTTCGGTGATGGCGCCGATGGTGGCCACGGCCGAAGAGGCCGCCTGGTTCGCCGAGCGCGTCCGCGCGGCGGGGATCGCCCGTGCCGGGGTGATGATCGAGATCCCGGCCGCGGCGTTGTCCGCGCGAGAGATCCTGTCGGTGGTCGATTTCGTCTCGGTCGGGACGAACGACCTCGCCCAGTACACCTTCGCCGCGGACCGTCAGCTCGGCGCGGTGGCGAAGCTGAACGACCCGTGGCAGCCGGGGTTGCTGCGGCTGCTGAAGCCGATCGGCGAGGCGGCGGCCGCGACCGGCAAGCCGGCCGGCGTGTGCGGCGAAGCCGCCGCCGACCCACGGCTCGCGCTGGTGCTGGCCGGGCTCGGGCTCACCAGCCTGTCGATGAACGCGCCCGCCGTCCGCGCCGTCGGTGCCGCTTTGGCGACCGTGTCGCTGGCCGAGGCCCGTGACCTCGCCACCGCCGCACTCGCCGCTCCCGACCCGGCCGCCGCACGCAAGACCGTCGCCGACGCGCTCGCCGAAAAGCTGTGAAGGCCACCTTCACAGCCTCTGGGTCTAGGGTTTCGGCAAAGTCGGTGTAGAGGTCTGTGAAGGGACCCTTCACGGACTCTGAGTCTGTGAAGGGTCCCTTCACAGCCTTGGGAATCAGCCGAAGAGACCCCGCCGCGGGTGCCGGATGACCAGCGAGCCACCGATGATCCGGCCGGTGACGACGTACCGCGGGGTGCCGAGGCCGCCGTTGGTGCCGGTCTTGTCGTCGAGCGAGCCGAACTTGATCTCGGTGATCGCGTTGTAGTCGATCGCCGCCTCCCGCGGGATGATCAGCTCGACCGAACCCCACTTCGAGTCGAGTTCGATCTGCACCGACGGAGTGGACACCCTTGCCTGCGTGAAGTCGAGCTTGGTGCTGCCGTACTTGTTGTGCACAACGAGCAAGGGCGGCACCACCCACGGGCCACTGCGCTGCAACGAGGAGTACTTCGCGTTCAGCTCCAGCCGCTGACCGGGCGCGTAGTCGGGCAGCGCGCCGTAGGACTGCTGGGGCACCGGCGCCGCGGCGGGGTGCACCAGGCCGGGCAGATCGGCGAGCACGGTGTTCAGCTCGCCACGGGTGCGCGAGGCCAGCGCCACGTCGGTGCGCTCGGTGAACTCGTCGAGGGTGAGCATGCCCTGCCCGATCGCCTTCTGCAGAACCTCGACCACGTGCTCGCGTTCGTCATCGGACACCCGGATGTCGCGCGCGGTCATAGTCCTGGTCTCCGGCGCAGTCGTCTCTTCCTCGCTCATGTCCACCGATGGTAGGACCCGGATCCCGCTGCCAGATCGGGGAAATACCCTGAACGCCTCCCCTACCGGCCGCTACTGGTCGAGCCCGTGCTCGATCGCGTATCGGGCGAGTTCCACGCGGTTGTGCAGCTGGAGCTTCCGCAGCGTGGACTGTACGTGGTTTTCCACCGTGCGATGCGAGAGCACCAGCCGCTCGGCGATCTGCCGGGCGGTCAGCCCCTTCGCGACCAGGCGCAGCACGTCGGTCTCGCGTTCGGTGAGCCGGGGCGGTTCCGGCGTGCCCGCCGGGGCCTCGGCCATCCGCCGGTACTCGCCGAGCACGAGCCCGGCCAGCCCGGCGGTGAACACCGGAACTCCTTCTGCGGTCCGGCGCACCGCGTCCACCAGCTCCGCGGCGGACGCCGATTTCACCAGGTAGCCGGACGCGCCCGCCTTCACCGCCTCCAGCACGTCGCTTTGCGCGCCGCTGGCCGAGAGCACCAGCACCCGAGTCTCCGGCACCGCGGCGGTGATCTCCCCGGTCGCCACCACCCCGGACGTCTCGCCGAGGTTGAGGTCCATCAGCACCACATCCGGGCGTACGGTACGGGCGATGCGCACGGCCGACGGCGCGTCCGGGGCGGTGGCCCGCACCTCGAACCCGTGCTCGGCCAGGTCGCGGGCGACGCCGTCGCGCCAGATCGGATGGTCGTCCACGACCATCACCGAGATCGTCTGCTCCGTCATCGCCCGCCGTCCTTGCGCACCCGTACTTCCCACTCGGTCCCCCGGCCGGGCGCGCTGTCCAGCAGCGCGGTCCCGCCAAGGTCGGCCATCCGGCGGCGAATCGACTTCGCCACTCCGAGCCTGCCCTCGGCCGCGGCCCGCGCCAGCCGGTCGGGCTCGATTCCCGGTCCGTCGTCCCGGATGCTCACCACCACCTCGTCGCCGAGGTCCTCCAGCAGGACCCAGGCCCGCGCCGCCGGACCGGCATGTTTCTCCACATTGGACAGTGCCTCCCTGGTGACCGCGACGAGTTCCGCGCTCAGGTGCGCCGGCAGGTCGACCGCACCGGCCGGCGCGGACACCTGCACCGACGTGGTGGCGAGCAATTGCAACGCCGAGCGAAGATCGGCCGTGCCACCGTCTCCGGCACGGCCCGGCTCGCTGCTCACCAACGCACGCAGCGCGATTTCCTGCTCGCCGGCCAGCTTCGCGAGTTCCGCCGCTTCGCCGCCTGCTTCTAGCCCACGGCGGCGTGCGGGCGAGAACCTGCAGAACGCTGTCATGGATTGAACGCGCGAGCCGTTCTCGCTCCGCAGTAGCCGCTTCGGTGCGTAGGGCGCGAGCGAGCGCTTCAGCGGAGCTTCGGGCGAGCGTGGCCGCCATGCCGACGAGCAAGCTACTCGCGCACAACAGCAACCCGTCGCGGAAGACATCGAGGTCGAAGGTCTCTCGTGCCAAGCCCGTGCCGATTGCGACCACCAGGCCGGCCACGACGCCGCCTCGCGCACCGAAGCGGGTGGCTGCGGCGAGTGGGCCGACTGCCGCCCACACAGTGGTGATCAACGGCGCTGTATGGGCGTACTGCGCTTCGGAAAGAATCCACGGCGAAGTGAGCATGAAGACCGAGGTGAGTGCGACGTCGAGTACGACCAGCCATCGGCTTCGGCCATTCTCCCGCACGTACGCGAGGCTCGACAGGACCGTCCAGGCACCCATCGCGCTGATGACCGCCCAAGCCAGCCACAGCCGGTTGAAGTCCGCGTGGTGCACGATCACCACACCGGCTGCGAACGCCCAGGTCACCACCCGGAGAACGACCACCCCGCGCCACAACGGCGTGGCCGGGTCCCGGACGAGAGGCGCGCTCACTTCCCCTCTTCGGCGGGCTTCGCATCCTCCTCGGGCTTTTCGGGCTTCTCCGGTTCCTCCGGGGAAGCCTTGGAGGCGTCCAGAACCTTGCCGCGCAGGGTGTCGACGTCCGCCGGATCGACCCCGGATTCGTGCAGCAGCGAGCGGATACCGGCGTTCAGCACGGCCAGCAGCGGCACCGAGAGCAGTGCACCGGCGATCCCGGCCGCGACCAGCCCGGTGGCGATCGCCAGCACAACGGCGAGCGGGTGCAGCTTGACCGCGCGGCCGAGCAGCAGCGGCTGCAGGATGTGGCTTTCCAGCTGCATCACGGCGATCACGATGGCCAGCACGATCACCGCGCCGATCACGCCTTTGGTGACCAGTGCGATCAGCACCGCCACGCCGCCCGCGATCACCGCGCCGATGATCGGGATGAACGCACCGAGGAAAACCAGCGTGGCGAGCGGGATCACCAGCGGCACGCCGACCGCCCACAGCCCGATGCCGATGCCCACCGCGTCCACCACGGCCACCGCGGTCGTCGCACGGATGTAGCTGACCAGCGAGGCGAATCCGCGCCGTCCGGCCACGTTCACCCGCAGGCGCACCTGCCGCGGCACCCCGCGGACCAGGAAGTTCCAGATGCCGTCGCCGCCGGCCAGGAAGAAGATCGTGACGAACAGGGTGAGCACGAACCCGGTCAGGATCTCGCCGACCGTGCTCGCCGTGGTGAGCGCGGTGCTGGTGATCCACGACTGGTTGACCTGCAGGAACCCGATGGCCTGGTCGAGGAAGTGCTGGATCTGCTCCTGGCGCACGTGGAAGGTGCTGATCACCCAGTCCCGGATCTGGTTCAGGCTGTTGGTCAGCTGCACCTGCAGCTGCGGCAGCCCGCTGGAGAACTGGGTGATCACGAAGGTGAGCAGCCCGCCGAGCACCACGATCGCGAAGATCAGCATGATCGCGGTGGCCAGCCCGCGCGGCACCCGCCACTTCACCAGCCGGGCCACCCCGGGGGCGAGCAGCGCGGACAGCAGCAGCGCGATGGAGACCGGCACCACCACCGAGGCCAGGTAGCCGAGCAGCCACAGGATCACCCAGAGTGCCGCGACCACCACGACAACCCGCCAGGACAGCGCGGCGGACACCCGGAGACCCTTGGGGACCACGCTGGTGACGTCGGTCGATTCGGAGAGGAACGGGGGCTCGCGCCGTTCACGCCCAGTCTGGCTCACGAGGTCACCGTATCGGGTCCGTGCCGGTCTGGATCGGGCCAGTCGTGGCAAACCGGACGTAACAAGGAGTGTTCTGACGACTATTGGCGTGACTCGGGCCTTATCGGTGATCCGTTCACCGAATCCGCGGTATCCGCCCTCTCTCCTCCGGGAATGACGCAGGGTAAGGCACGGACACACCCTGTGTCGTTCACACGATGGTGGCATCAAGTCGTGTCAAAGATGCGCGCCGGCCGGTCGGCCTGGTTCTCTCGGCGTCGAGCACAACGCGCGGAATCGGCTTTTGCCGTTCCTCGAAAGATTTCGAATCTCTTTCTGCCAAGGAGAAATATCCAGTGACGAACGCTGCTGCGCACGAGAGGCGAGGCGCCACCCGCGCCGGTCGTCTCGCGTCGCGCGCACTGTTCGTCCTCGGTGGCGCGGTCGCCGCGACCGCCGCCGCCTGGGCCATCTCCTCGGCGTCCGCCTCCGCCGCCCCTGCCGTGGACGTCCCGGACACGGACGGCGCCTCGGACACCTCCGTGCAGACGGACGGGCCTGCCGGGAACACGCTGAACACCAGCATCACCCCGATCACCGACGCGACCGTGGCCGATCTCGGCGACGTGACCCGCGAAACCTCCCGGCTCTCCGGCGAGGTCGCCGGTGCCGCCATCGGCGCCGCCAACCAGCTCGCCTCCTGCGCGCAGAGTGCCACCAGCTGGTCCGCGCCGGGCGCCACCCGGCCGGATTGCGAGCCGGAGCACGGTTCCCGCGATGCCCAGCGCGGCGTCACGAGCCGCGAGGTGGCCGACCGGGTCAGCGCGGCGGTGGCCGAGTTCGGCGAGCGCGCGGTGCTCCGGCCGGTGCAGCGTGGCCTCGGCTCGCTTGAGCACATCGTGCGCAAGCCCGAGGACACCAAGCAGGTGCTCACCGAGGTGACCAAGCCCTCGCCGGAGGCGCGGGAGTTCGGCCGTACCCTCATCGCCCTGCTCGACCCCGGGCACGCGAGCAAGCTCGTCGAGCTGCCCGCGCTCCCGGTGCTCCCATCGGCCCATCCGGTCGAGACGCTTCCCGCCGCGGCCCCCGCCGTCGCGGATGAGACCCCCAGTGCCACTGCAATGTCCATTTCGGACGTCTTGCAGTCGATCTTCGCTTCGGCTGACGCACCACGCAAGGACATTCCGTCCGGGCGCACCGGTGTGCGGTCCTCGAACCAGCACCACAGCGATCTGCCGGGTGCCCCGTTCGGCCCGGTCCAGCTGCCGATCGCACCCCTCTCTGTGCCGAGCATGCCGGGCGGCGGCAGCACCGCGCCCGGTGGTCACCTCGACGGACTCAACCTGGGCGTGCCCCAGTGGGTCACCGCTGCCGCCGACAGCGCCGTGGCGGGGATGTCCCGCGTCGGCGTGCGGCACGTGTCGATCACTCCGGGCGAGCAGCCCGGCGTCACTCCTGACTGATTCACTTCACCCGCGGGGTCGTTGACCCGCCGCGAGCACCTCTGCTCGTACCGGCGGCACAACCATTCCGCGGGTTTTTCGCGCGATGCGCATTTCTGCGCTCGCACCCCCCAGTGCGCACGGCGCACTCCGAAAACCCGCAAGGGAACCCCGAATAAAGGAGAAAAATCCCATGCAGACCTGGGCAAAGCGCGGACTCCAGACCGCGTTGGTCACGGGTGGGTTGCTGATGCTGGGCACCGGCATCGCTTCGGCAGACGAGAACGTCAACCCGGACACTCCGGCCTCCCCGCTCGACCTGAACGTCACCGTGCCGATCGACACCAGCAACAACGCCATCGGCACCCCGCTGGGTCAGCTCAACGTCCCCGGATACAAGGGCGAGATCAGCACGAAGCCGGTCACCTCTGCGGTCAAGAAGGCGCTGTCCTCGGCGAAAGCGCCCGCCGGTGCGGCCGGCTCGCTGACCGGTGAGCTGCCCAAGACCGAGCAGACGCAGGCCTTCACGCCGTCCCACGACGTGCTCAAGGGCAACAAGATCGCCGGTGACCTGGTCGTCCCGGTGCAGATCGTGGACAATGCGGTCGGCGTGCTCGGCGACGCGCACGTCGAGGGCACCTCGCACGAGCAGAACTACAGCCACAACCAGGACATCGCCACCTCCGGCAAGAACTCCGCGCTGGCCGGCAACGTGGTCGCGCTGGACTGGGCGCTGCCGGTGCAGATCGCGGGCAACGGCGTCGGTCTGGCCGGCGGCAGCGGCGCGGTGCACGGCGGTTCGGCCAGCCAGAGCGCCGCCGCGACCGGCAACATCGACACCACCGGCAAGGGCTCCGGCCTCTCCGGCAACGTGATCGCCGGCCAGTTCGCCACCCCGGTCCAGGTGACCGGCAACGCCGCGTCCTGGATCCTCGGCAACGCCTACAGCGAGTACAACGCCGACACCTCGGCCACCGCCGGCGGCTCCGCCAAGACCAACGGCAAGGGCTCCTCGGCCAGCGGCAACGTGGTCGGCGCCCCGATCGCGCTGCCGATCAAGTTCAACGGCAACGCCGGCGGCGTCTGGGGCTCGGACGCGGACGCCAACTCCAGCTCGATGGCCGACGCCAAGGCCGGCGACAAGCGTCCGGGCAGCCTGCACGGCACCCCGACCTACCTGGAGACTGAGGGCGACGGCTCGTTCCTCGGCGGCAACGCGGTCGCCCCGCAGCTGAGCCCGGTCGCCAACGTGGCCTCGGTCGCCGGCTCGTGGATCGGCAACGCCACCACCGGTCAGGCACTCGACCGGGAGGGCTCCAGCCACTCCAGCACGGTGGACTCCGGCGGCTTCATCAAGACCAGCGGCCAGGACGCGGCCGGTGCGGGCAACGTCGTCGACCCGGCCGTCGCGCTGCCCGTCGAGGCCTGCGGCGTCGGTGGCACCTACATCGGCAACGCGCACGCCGCGTGCGACAACACCACCCTCGTGAACGCCGGCAACGGCAGCTACACCCGCGGCAACGGCTCGGTGCTCTCGGGCAACATCGCCAACAGCCAGGTGGCGGGCGCCCCCGAGCTGCACGGCATCGCCGGCAGCCACATCGGGAACGCCTCCGGCACCTCGACCGAGGACAAGGTCGTCACCGCCGGCGGTTACGACGGCAGCCAGGGCAACGACTCGTCCGGCTCGGGCAACATCGTGCAGGTGCCGGTCGCCCTCCCGGCCGAGATCTTCGGCGTGGGCGGCTCGTTCATCGGGCAGGGCGAGGCCGAGGCCGCCGAGACCAAGGTCGTGCAGGCCGGCGGCGGTGGGAACACCGCGGACGACAACGGCTTCCTGAGCTCGAACCTCGGCACCGTCCCGGTGTCCACCCCGGTGCAGCTGTTCGGCATCGGCGGCGCGTTCATCGGCCAGGGCCACGGCGAGGCCACCAACGACACCACCTCGGGTGCGGGCGGGGACATCCACGGCAGCGGTCCGGCCGGTGCGGGCGCGGGCAACCTCATCGAGGTCCCGGTCTCGCTGCCGGTGCAGGGCCACGGCGTCGGCGGCGCGCTCGGCGGCATCGGCACCGGCTGGGCCGACAACCTGACCGACTCCACCGCCGGTGGCAACGCTTCCACCGACGGCAAGGCGGGTGCGATCGCCGGCAACATCGTGAAGGCGCCGGTCGCCGGTGCGGCCACGCTCTTCGCGGACGGGATCGCGGGCGCCGCGCTCGGCCACGGCGGCGGCACCAACGACCTCACCTCGACCTCCGGCGGCGACGCCGTGACCAACGGTGACGCCGGTGCGATCGCGGGCAACATCATCGGCGTGGACCCGCTCGCGGTCGCGCAGGTGTTCGGCGACGCGGTGTCGGTCGTGGGCGTCTCGTCCGGCGACGGCGCGAACCACACCGTCGTGACCAACGCCGGGGACGACACCACCTCGGGTGTGGAGGGTGCGCTCTCCGGCGACATCCTGGACCTCCCGGTCACCGCGGTGGCGCAGGTGTTCGGCGACGCGGTCGCCGTGGCCGGTGTCGCGGACGCGGTGGGCAACAACGAGCTGACCGCGTCCAACGGTGGCACCCCCACCACCGACGGTCCCGGCGACGCGCTGTCCGGCTACAACTTCTACCACCCGCTCGGCGCGGTGGTGCAGGTCTTCGGCCTGCCGCTGGAGCTGGTCGGACGGGCCACCGCGGAGGCGACCAACGCCACCGAGATCGTGGACGAGCCGCAGATCAACGTGCCGGTCGGGGGCGAGATGGCGGCCGACGAGCTGCCCGCGCTGCCGACCGCGGCCGCGCTGTCGAGCCTGACCGCGCTGCCTGCCGACGGTGGCCTGCGGTCGCTGCCCATCGGCGGCGACCTGCCGGAGCTGCCCGCGCTGCCGACCACGGCCGGACTGCCGGGCCTGCCCGCGCTGCCCGGTGCCGAGCAGCGTGCCGACCTGCCGTTCCACGGGCTGTCCGCGCTCGGCCAGCTGGACCAGCTCAAGCGAGTGGCCCAGGTGAACAGCATCTCGCTGCCGACGGTCTCCGGCCTGAAGGACGGCGTCACGCTGCCTTCGGTCCCGGGCCTGCCGAAGCTGAAGGCCGGCGACGAGCGTGCCGACGTGCCGTCGCTGCCGGTCCAGCTGCCGCTGCAGACGGATCTGCCGACCCTGGCGCAGCTGCCGTCCGCGACCGCGGTGCCGACCACCCTGCCCACCACGCTGCCGGCCAAGGCCGGCCCGCTGGGTGCGGTGCAGAGCGTCGTCGCGAAGGTGACCTCGTTCTTCAAGAAGTGAGTCGGGATTGACCCGGACGGGCCCGGAAGCCACTCGGCTTCCGGGCCCGTTTTTCGTGTCAGGTCAGGCGAATTCGAGGGAGCGCTTGGCCAGGCCGTACCAGAATCCGTCGATCACCGTGCGGCCCTTGCCTTCGGCCGAACTCGCGCCGAGCGATACGAACAGCGGCGCGAAGTGTTCGATCTTCGGATGGGCGAGGGCCGCGGCCGGGGCTTTGTGCCGGAAGTCCAGCAGCGCGTCGAGGTCGCCGGAACCGAGTACCTCGGCACCCCAGTGGTCGAATTCCGCGGACCACTGCGGTGGCACGCCGTCGCTCCCGTCGACCTGGCGGAGCGCGCTGAGGTTGTGGGTGAAGAAACCGCTGCCGACGATCAGCACCCCCTCGTCCCGCAACGGCGCCAGCTTCCGGCCGAGGTCGTAGAGCACCTGCGGATCGAGCGAGGGCAGCGAAATCTGCAGCACGGGCACGTCCGCACCCGGGTACATCTCCACGAGCGGTACGTATGCGCCGTGGTCGAGCCCGCGCTCCGGCGCGTCCCGCACCTGTGTGGCGGTGGAGTGCAGCAGCTTGCGCACCCGTGCGGCCAGCTCCGGTGCCCCGGGTGCGGCGTACTGCACGCGGTAGTAGTGCTCCGGGAAGCCCCAGAAGTCGTAGACGAGCGGCACCGTCGTGGTCGCGCCGAGCGTGAGCGGCGCCTCTTCCCAATGCGCCGACACGACGAGAATCGCCTGAGGCTTGGGCAGTTCGGCGGACCATGCGGCGAGCTGCCGGGTCCAGGTGACGTCGTCCGCGAGCGGTGGCGCCCCGTGGCTGAGGTAGAGGACCGGGGTGCGGATCGCCATAACGGCCTCCAGTTGTTTGAAACTTCAACTACTAGCGTAACCGACGTTCGCGGCTGGGGCGATATTCCCGGCTTACCCGCTGGTGGAACCGGACTCCCGCAGCTCACTCTCGATCATCGCCGCGAGCCGGACCCGGAATCGGTCGAGCCCCGCAAGGTGCCGTTGGCACCGGCCGCCGCGATGGCCGCGCGGATCTCCTCCTGCTGCGCGGCCGAGGTGCCGCGGCGGACGAGTTCGACGCAGACCCGAAGGGCGTGCCACTGCTCGAAATTCGACCGCGACCGGCGGATCACCTCGGTCAGCGGAGAGAGCTTCGCGAGATCGGGCTTCGCCCGCATGAGCCCGATCGCGGTGATCCGGTTGCCGCCCTGACCGGAGAGAAAGAGCTGCTCGATCGCGTCCGCGCTGACGAAGTCGAACTCGGCCATCTTCCGGGCCTGCGCAGCGTGGCCGCCCCGGCGGAATTGCTCGTCACGAACCCGCGGCCGCACCCGCCACCAGCCGGGCGGCCCCGCCGAGCGCCCACGCCGCACCGGCCGGTACCAACCGCCTCTGCGGCCGGGAAGACCTGGCCATTTCCCCCGATCGACACGCATCTCCCGCGGAGAGCGCCCTGCGTCTGGACCCGGTTATTCGTGGGCCAGATCGGCGAACCGGCTGTAGTGCAGCTGATGGGCCACCACGATGGTGCTGGTCGGCCCGGCACGGTGCTTGGCCAGGATGAGGTCGGCCTCGCCGGCGCGGGGGTCGTCGCGTTCCCAGGCGTCCGGGCGGTTGATCAGGATGACGATGTCCGCGTCCTGCTCCAGGGAGCCGGACTCACGCAGGTCCGACAGCATCGGCTTCTTGTCGGTGCGCTGTTCCGGGCCACGGTTGAGCTGGGAGATCGCGATCACCGGTACCTCGATCTCCTTGGCCAGCAGCTTGAGCTGCCGGGAGAACTCCGACACCTCCTGCTGCCGGGATTCGACGCGCTTGCCCGAGGTCATCAGCTGCAGGTAGTCCACGACCACCAGCTTGAGATCGTGCCGCTGCTTGAGCCGGCGGGCCTTGGCGCGGATCTCCATCATCGTCATGTTCGGCGAATCGTCGACGAACAGCGGCGCCTCGGACACCTCGCTCATCCGGCGGGCCAGCCGGGTCCAGTCCTCGTCGGACATCTTGCCGCCGCGCATGTCGGCGAGGCGGATCTTGGCCTCCGCCGAGAGCATGCGCATGACGATCTCGGTGCGGCTCATTTCCAGCGAGAACATCACCCCGGTCAGGCCGTGCTGGATGCACGCGGAACGGAGGAAGTCCAGCCCCAGCGTCGACTTGCCGACACCCGGCCGGGCCGCAACGATGATCATCTGCCCGGGGTGCAGGCCGTTGGTCAGCTCGTCGAAATCGGCGAACCCGGTCGGGATGCCCTGCGACTGCCCGCCGCGCGAGGCGATCGCGTCGATCTCGTCCATGGTCGGCTGGAGCAGGTCCTCCAGCGCCACGTAGTCCTCGCTGGTGCGCCGCTCGGTCACGTCGTAGATCGCGGCCTGCGCGCGGTCCACGACCTCGTCGATGTTGGCGCCGTCGGCCGCGGCCGCGCCGTAGCCGTACTGCACGATCCGGGTGCCCGCCTCGACGAGCCGGCGCAGCACCGCCTTTTCGGCCACGATTTCGGCGTAGTACCCCGCGTTGGCCGCGGTGGGCACGGTCGCGATCAGCGTGTGCAGGTAGGGGGCGCCGCCGACCCGGCCCAGCTCGCCGCGCCGCTCCAGTTCGGCGGACACGGTGATCGGGTCGGCGGGCTCGCCGCGCCCGTAGAGATCGAGCACGCAGTCGTACACCGCCTGGTGCGCGGGCCGGTAGAAATCGCCCGGACCGAGTGCCTCGATGACATCCGCGATCGCGTCCTTGGACAGCAGCATGCCGCCCAGTACGGACTGCTCCGCCGCGAGATCCTGCGGCGGCTGCCGGTCGAATCCACCGGGCCCGCCCTCGCCCGGTCCCGGATCGGACTCCGCGTACATCGGACCGCGGTCGTCGGTCACCGCCACCGCCCCGGACACCTCCTCGCCCGGCCGGAGAACCGGCCGGCCCTGTTCGTCGTGTGCTCGTCCTCGGCTTCGAACCGCGTCCGGCACCGGTCCGCGCAGCGGAGCCGACGAGGCGAACACCTGTTCGAGTATGCCGGAATTTCCCCGGCTTTCCCAGTCCTGCGCACGGTCCCTCCCCGATGATGGACCGGCCCCTGTGGTGCGCCGGACCGCCACGCCGGAGGCCACCGTGCGTACTGGCCGAGCCAGCACGCTAGATCCCCCGGAAGGACGAGCGCAATTCCGGCTGTTGATCGTGCTGTGGATAGCCTGTGGATGACTGGCGGCAATCAATCACAGGTGTCGGCCAGCCTGTGGACAGAGTGGGGATAGTCTTCGGACGCTTCAGAAGAACCGCAGGTCAAACCCTGTGTAGAGACTGTGGAGAACTTCCTGGAAACTCGTCCGGCGTGTCGCGCGGGACAGGTCCTTCGGCGTGTCGCGTCCGGGTGGTGACGGGGGCCTGTGGATAGTTGCTACGGAGGGTAGAGCGGATCCACGATGGGCTGAACGAAGGATGCGGCGGCCATTCGGCGCCGGCTTCGCTGCGTTCCGTGATCGGCCGGGAAAAGTGCAGGTAGCCGTCCCGGAACGAAAAATCCGGGTGGAGTTCACCGGACGGCCATCGGTGCGCGGCCGCGGGAGGAACTCCACCCGGAGTGTTCGTGTGGTCAGCCCAACGCGCTCTGCGCCGATCGCAGCCGCACCGAGATCGCCTGCCGCGACCCCGGGGTGTAGACGAGCAGCGGCTCCCGGCCCGGCCGCTCCTCCATCAGCCACCGGCCCTCGTCGGTGTCGATGAAGTTGACCGGTTTGGGGATCCGCCGCCGCGTGCCGTTGGGCGAGCGGACCGCGACGTAGAGCGCCCCGGACCCGGTGCGAGGCGCCTGCATGATCCGCTGGATCTCCTTCAGCGGCGACACGGGCTGGTTCCGGCCGTGGCCGGACTGCATGATCGAGCCGCGCGGCTCGTCGGCGGTGGCCGGCTTGCCGCTTTCGAATTCGGCCCGGCTGGTGACCAGCGTCTGTCCCGGCGGGGTCCGCGCGTCCGGGACGATGTCGAGGAAGGTCTCGAGCAGCCGGTCCGGTCGCTGCCGGGTGACCGCGATGGTCGGCATGCCGCTGACCCGGACGAGCCCGAAGCCGCCGCCGTTGCCGCTGCCCACCAGCGCGGAGAAGGTGGCCGGGCTGCCGTCGGAGAACTCGCCGTCGAACCAGCCGTAGTACTCGATGTGTGGATGGGACAGGGAATCGATCAGCGCGAGCAGATCGCGGTCCATGCCGCGGGGACCCATCAGCCCGGCCTGCCGAAGCCCCGCGTTGACCTGCTCGTCGAGCCTGCGCTCGTCCTCCGGTACGTAGAACGCCGCGGTCTCACCGATGACCTGGTGCGGTTCCGCGCCTCGCCGCCGGATCAGGTTGCACAGGGTGTATGCCGTGAAGGTCACCGGCCCGTCGAGAGTGATCACGTTGCCGGGCCTCATTCACCGATCACCGGCGGGACGGTCAGCTCGTCGGAGCCGAAGAGTTCGTTGTTGTCCTCTTCCAGCAGGTACTTCGTCTGGTGTTCCTGGTCGTCCTCGCCCTTCTTGCCGCCGCCGGCGGCACCCATGCCGCCCATTCCCGCCGCGCCGGAACGGCCGGACGCTCCGCCGGCACCCATGCCGGCACCACGCGCGCCACTGCCCGCACCGCCGCCGGCTGCGCCTTCGGCCGCCGCGCCGGACCCCACCCCGCCGGCGCCGAACGCGCCGGGCCCGAAGGCAGCCGAGCCGACTCCCCCGGCCCCGGAACCGGAGCCCGAACCGCCGCCACTGCCGCCCGGCCCGAACCCGGCGCCGCCGAAGCCGCCGGGACCGAATCCGTCACTGCCGCCGGGACCGAACGAACTCGAATCCAGGTTCGGCGGCACGTAGCTCGACGCCGAGGTGGTGTCGTTGGACGGATCGAACCTCGGGATGTCGGTCTTGGGCGGGGTGAACGCCGGCGGATGCGTCTTCGACGGATCGAAGCTGGGGGTGTCGAGTTTCGGCGTGTTCGTCTTGGGCGGGGTGAAACTTCCGCCGCCACCGAATTTGCCGCCACTGCCGACGCCACCGGGCCCGACTCCACCGGGCCCGACTCCACCGACGCTGCCGGTACCACCGGTGCCGATGTGCGGAGTGGTTCCGCCGTCGGAGATGTTGTTGCCCTGCCAGACGTTGTACTGCGGCATCCCACCGGCGTTCTGGTTGCTCGAGCCGTAGTACGCGGTGTAGGCCTGGACGTTGGTCTGGCTGTCCTGGTTGTACTTGTTGATCTGATCGTCTTTGTCGCTCCATGGAGCGTGGTCCATGAGGCTCATCTTGGGCGGGTTATCCGGCAGTTTCTGGACCTGGCCCTTGACGTTGTGGAACGCATCCAGCTGGTTGGTGATGAAGGTCCCGCTCGTGCCCAGATTTCTGGCCGAGTCCTCATGCCATATCTTGAGCGCGCCGGCACCGCCCTGCGCCGCGGCCGCACTGTCGCCTTTCCAGGCACCATTCAATTTGTTGTTCAGCGCATCGATGGCGCCGGCTCGATCGGTCTGCTTGCCCTTGAGCTGGTCAGCCCCGGTTTTGCCGTTCTCGAGCGATGCGGTGTTGCCCTTGCTGATCTGCTGGTAGATGTCGTACGCGGAGATCGATCCGCCGCCCACGTTGGCCTGCAGATTCTCGGCGGACGGCCCGCCGCTGAACATACTGACCAGCCCGCCGACCGCACCACCGACAACCGCACCGACCGGTCCGCCCACAGCGCCGCCGACCACTGCCCCCGTCGCCACGTTTTTCAACGTGCTGCCGCTGTCCCCATTCCCCATGATGAGTTTCTTCCTTCCGGGCCGGCTACCGCCAGGTGGCAATCACTGTGCTGACTTGAGATGGTTGACCATTGCCGTGCTGACTTTGTTCAGTGCACCGCACGGATCGTCGTGGTTATTCCCGGCCGAGATCGAGGTACTGATCGAAACTCCGAGCTGATCAGTGACACCGACCACGACGTTGCAAACGCCTTCCGAGCGATCGTCACCCAACGTGGATCCATACGCCGCAGGGTAGTTTCCGAAGGTGGTCGGCTGAAAGTAGGCGTACTTGGCCTTGTCAGCATAGACGTCGCCAAGCCCGTTCTTATTCGGAGTTAACGGCGTGATCCCGATAACGTTCCCGGGAAACATGGTGGAGTGCCAGTCGCAGCCGGCTGGTGATTGTCCGTTGGGTTTTCCGGGTGTTTTAAGGCCGAGGCTTGCTGCGTCGTTGTCTCCGAGGGCGGTGCAGGGGTCGGCGATCAGCTTCTGGGTCGGGAGCGGGGACGGTACCTTCGGGGCACCGGAGTTGGTGTTCGATGAGTTGCTCGAGTCGGCGGAAGCAGGCGGTTCAGCCGTTCCGCCGGTCTTGCCGCTGCACGCGGTGAGCAGACCGAGAACGGCGACGGTTCCGGCAGCGTACATGCTGACCAGTCCGCTGCTCGCACCACCGACAACGGCACCGATCGGCCCGGCCACTGCCCCCGTGGCCACGTTTTTCAACGTGCTGCCGCTGTCCCCATTCCCCATGATGAGTTTCTTCCTTCCGGGCCGGCTACCGCCAGGTGGCAATCACTGCGCTGACTTGAGATGGTTGACCATTGCCGTGCTGACCTTGTTCAGTGCACCGCACGGGTCGTTATGGTTTTTCCCTGTCGAGACCACTGTCACGACGGAAATGCTGAGTTGGTCGGTGACGCCGACAGTGAGGCTGCAGACACCATTCGAGCGGTCGTCGGCCAGCGGTGAGCCGAATACCCCGGGATAGCCTTCGATGGTGGTCGGCTCGAAGTATTTGTAGGTGGCCTTGTTCGAGTAAAGATCGCCAAGACCATTCTTGTTCGGGGTGAGCGGTGATATCGTGATGCCGTTCCCGGGAAACATGGTGGACTGCCAGTCGCAGCCGGCTAGTGATTGTCCGTTGGGTTTTCCGGGTGTTTTAAGGCCGAGGCTTGCTGCGTCGCTGTCTCCGAGGGCGGTGCAGGGGTCGGCGATCAGCTTCTGGGTCGGGAGCGGGGACGGTACCTTCGGGGCACCGGATTTCGTGGCCGATGAGCTGCTGGAACTGGCAGAAGCAGACGGCTCGGCGATTCCGCCGGTCTTGCCGCTGCACGCGGTGAGCAGACCGAGAACGACGACGGCTCCGGCGGCGAGGCGGGTGATGTGTTGAGACATAACTTGTTCAGTACCCGTCCTTGTCCTGCTGAGCCAACTGCTCGCGGTGTTCTTGTTCGGCGACGGTGATCTTGTTCTTGGCCGCGGTGAGTGCGGTGATGAAGTTCCGGGTGTACTTGACCATCTTGTTGTGCTCGTCGAGCAGGCTCTGCCCGGATGGGTTGGCGCCGTTGTTGATGAAGGTGTGGCTGGCGACCTCATCGGCCGGTGCTTGCACGTTGGCCACGGCTTCGGCGTGTTGACGGTCCGCGGCGAGGTCGGCGAGCAGGTCCTGCCACTGCTTGATGACGCCGTCGACCTCTTCCGCACTGAACTCGTAGCCGCCGGCCTTGCCGTAGCCGCCGACCATGATCGGCGGGATGTCGGGGACGACGGTGTCCTTCAGCGGGTCAGGTGCGGGTTTCGGATCGGCCATCTCAGTGGACCCCCTTGCGATCACGGCTCGCGCCTCAACGTCGAGATCGGCAGCTTGGATGGTAACGCACGCCCGTTGGTTCCCGCTCCGTGTTGGGAACTTTGCGAACAGACCTTCGGTGACGACCGGTGCCGGCGTCGTTCTGGGAGGTTAACGCAGGTCAAGTGGTGATTGTTAGTTGGCCGAGGAGCGATATGACGCAAGGGAGCAAAAAGCCGGCACCCGCCCCCGCGAACGGGGGCAGATGCCGGCTTCGGTGATGGCTCGCGGGGGCTCAGGCCGAGACGGCCTTGACCTCCAGGCGCACGTCCACCTTCACGTCCGGGTGCAGACGGGCGTGCACCGTGTGCTTGCCGGTCGTCTTGATGTGGTCGCGCAGGTCGAGGACGCGCTTGTCCAGCAGTGGGCCGCCCTGTGCCTTGATCGCGTCGACGATCTCGGCGGCGGTGACGGAGCCGAACAGCTTCTTCGAACCCGCGGCGGCCTTGCCGGTCAGCTGGATCGCGCCGAGGCCCTCGAGGGTCGCCTTGATCTCGCGGGCGTGGTCGAGGTCGCGGATGCGGCGGGACTCCTGCGCACGCTGGATGGTGCGCACGTTCTTCTCCGCGCCCTTGCTGGACGGGATGGCGTAGCCGCGCGGCAGCAGGTAGTTGCGCGCGTAGCCGTCCTTGACCTCGACGATGTCGCCGGGGCCGCCGAGGTTCGCCACGTCGGTGGTGAGAATGATCTTCGCCATGACTCGGGCCTCCCTCAGCGCGCGGTGGACGTGTAGGGCAGCAGCGCCATCTCGCGCGAGTTCTTCACCGCGATGGCGATGTCGCGCTGGTGCTGGCTGCAGTTGCCGGTGACGCGACGGGCCCGGATCTTGCCGCGGTCGGAGATGTACTTCCGCAGCAGGTTGGTGTCCTTGTAGTCGATCAGTTCCGGACGGCCCTTCTTCTCGGCCTTGCAGAACACACAGACCTTCTTCTTGGGCTTACGAATGGGTGGCTTGGCCACAGCAATACTCCTGGAATGCTAGAAAAACTGAGATCAGAACGGGGGCTCGTCGGAGAAACCGCCGCCGCCACCGCCCGCAGGCGGGGCCGAGCCCCACGGGTCGTCGGCCGGGGCGCCGCCACCGCTGCCGCGGTTGCCGCCGCCACCACCGAAACCGCCGCCTCCGCCGCCGAAGTCACCGCCGCCGCCACCGCGGCTGACCTTGTTGACCTTGGCCGTCGCGTAGCGCAGCGAGGGGCCGATCTCGTCGACCTCGAGCTCGACGACGGTGCGCTTCTCGCCTTCCTTGGTCTCGAACGACCGCTGCTTCAGCCGGCCCTGCACCACCACGCGGGCACCCCGCGTGAGCGATTCGGCGACGTTCTCGGCCGCCTGCCGCCAGATGTTGCAGCGCAGGAACAGTGCCTCGCCGTCCTTCCACTCGCCGCTCTGGCGGTCGAGGGTGCGCGGGGTGGACGCGACGGTGAAGTTCGCGACCGCCGCACCGGAGGGGGTGAAGCGCAGTTCCGGGTCGGACGTCAGGTTCCCGACCACGGTGATGACGGTGTCTCCAGCCACGGATGGCGTCCTTTCGGATCAGGCCTTGGCGGGCGCGGGCTTCGCCGCGGCCTTGACCTCACGGCGCATGACCTTGGTGCGCAGAACGGTTTCCTGCAGCGAGAGCTGCCGGTCGAGCTCCTTGACGGCATCGGCCGTGGAGTTCAGGTCCAGCAGCGCGTAAATGCCCTCGGCGTGCTTCTTGATCTCGTACGAGAGGCGACGACGGCCCCAGACGTCGACCTTCTCCACGCTGCCGCCGGAAGTGCGGATCACGTTGAGGAAGGTGTCCAGGGTGGGGGCGACCGTACGCTCGTCGAGCGTGGGGTCCAGGATGACCATTACCTCGTAATGGCGTGACACAACCACTCACCTCCTGTGGGCTCTGCGGCCACGGCGGATCCGTGGCAGGAGGGTTTGTCCTGGGTAGCGTACCCGGCCGCCCCGGCACCGCGGCCCGGCGGGGTCCGGGTAGGACGGGGCCGGGTCAGGACGCCCGGCGCAGCACCCAGGTCCGGACCAGCGCCGCGGTCACCCCGGCGAGCAGGATCACCGCGAGCAGCATCGGCAGCTGCACCTGGGCGCTGCCGCCGCGGGTGGCCAGCGCCTCCGCGTTGCCCGCGTTGCGGATGTCCGGGTTTTGCTGCCCCTGCGGGGTCTGCCCGGCCGCGGGCTGGGTCACCGTGCCCGAGCCGGGCAGCGCGCCGCCGGTCGGGTAGCGGGCGCCCGGGGCGAGTGGGACACCGGGCAGGCCGGGGGCGACCGGGGTACCCGGTGCGCCCGGGCTGCCGGGAGCGATGGACGGGATGTTCCTGTAATCCCGCGGCGGTGCGGTGCCGGTGGCGCCGGGCTGGAGGCCGGCCAGCGGGCTGCCGTTCGGCGCCGTGGGGCTGTCGCTGCGGGCCGGGGAGCTGCTGGTGGCGGGCGAACTCGACGAGGGTGCCTGGTAGTTCGTGGCCACGGTGGTCAGCCCGCAGGCCGAGGCGACCTTGCCGCGGATCGCGCTGAGCACCTGGTTCTGGGTGGCCGCCGTCGCGCCGAGACCGTTCGCGCCGCGGAGGTTGTTCGCGACCGTCGCGCCGATCGCGTCGCCGCCGATACTCCCGCCCGCGGAGCTGGGGATCTGGCCGACCGCCAGGTTGCCCTTGCCGGCGATCGCGGTGGCCAGCCCGTCCGGCCAGACGGTGAGGAAGTTGAGCAGGGTCACCTGCTCGCGGGCCGCCTGCCGGACGATCTCCTGCACCGAGGAACCGGGCAGCGCCACGGTGTCGCCCATGCTGCCGCTGACCGAACCCCGGCAATCGCCGGCCAGCGTGGTGGCCGCGGACGCGGTGCCCGAACCGAGGAAGGTGCCTCCGGTGATGAGGGCGGCCAGCGCGGTGGCAGTGAGCGCTCGGCGAGTTCTCTGCCAGGTGGGGATCTTCCGCACGAGCACTATCCTCCGGTGGTTTCGGACACGGGACATGGCAAGAGGGACAACGAGCCGGTACCGCCGAAGATACTGATGAGTTGGCCTAACCCGCAGCGGCCATCCGGCGGAGTACCCAGGTGCGAACCAGCCCGGCACTGACTCCGGAGAGTGCCAGAACTGCGATCAGAATGGGCCAGTCCAACCCGTTCGTGTGGTTGTTCCCGGAGTTCGGTAACGCCTGCGCCTGCCCGGCGTTCTGCACGGTCCGGTCGCCACCCGATGGGGTTCCGGAGTCCGGGAGGCCGTACTGCGGGGAGTAACCCGGGATCCGGCTGCCGTAGCGGAGTGCGGGCGAGGGGGTGAACAGCCCGGCCATCGCCATCGGGATGCCGCTGTAGTCCCGCATCGGCGCGTATCCCGTCGAAGCGCCGAACGGGAGGCTGCCGAAGCTCGGCATCAGCGACGACAGCGGTCCACTGTCTCCACCTGCGGGCAGCAGCGGGCTGCTGGCGCCGGGAAACGGGATCTGCCCGGCGGGTGCGCCACCTTGCGGGGCACCGCCCTGGGGAGCGCCGGCGGACGGCGGCTGCTGCGGGTCTTGTGCCGCGGGCGCACCGCCGAGCGCGGAAAGCCCTTGCTGTGCGGCATTCGTGGTGCCGGAGACCACGCCGTTCACCGCGCTCGCGGCCGGTGCGCCGACCACCGGGACGGGTGCGACGACGGCGTCGACCACCTGCACCGTGACCTTGCAGACGGTGCCGAGTACCGCGTTGACGGTCCCGGTCAGTACACCCGAGACCTGGCCGACGACGCCCAGGTCCAGCGGCAGGCCGAGCAGCGGCGTGGTGGCTTTGACGTGGTCTCCCGGTTTCGCCGTGATGGTGGCACCGCACGGCGCGGTCAGGGTGTCCGCGGACGCGGTGGCAGGGGTCGCGAGGGCAACCGAAGTGGCGAGGGCGAAGGCGGCGGCACCCAGCGTGATCGCTCGCCTTGACCGATCGTGCATGGGTCGACCCCTTCGCCGCGTTCGACTCCCTGCCGGGGACAACGAGGGTAACGACCCC
The DNA here is from genome assembly GCF_003600245.1 of Amycolatopsis panacis. Lineage (NCBI taxonomy): Bacteria > Bacillati > Actinomycetota > Actinomycetes > Pseudonocardiales > Pseudonocardiaceae > Amycolatopsis > Amycolatopsis panacis. The sequence continues at coordinate 29,076 of NZ_QZFV01000062.1, read as the reverse complement.
GGGTGACGCCTGCTCGGCTCGACAGTTCAGTCAATCGGGTGAATTCAAGCGATACGCAGAGTGATCAGGTGGGGCTGCCGCGCAGCCAGGCCCGCACCAGCGCGGCGGCCACGATGGCCAGCGCGAGCACGGCGAGCAGCAGCGGCAGCCGCTCCGGCAGGTTCGCGGTCGGTAGCGCCTGCGCGGAGCCGGACTTCTTCTCGTCGACGGTCGGCACCGAGCTGGACGGGAACCGGCCGGGCACGATCCGGGTGACCATCGGCGCCTGCGCGAGGTTCGCGGGCAGCATCGCGGCGCCGGTGAAAACACCGGAGATCGAAGCGAGATCGCCCGGACCACCGATCGGCACGGGGTTCAGCCTGCCGCCCGGTGCGGGCGCGGCGGTATCGGACTGGCCGGGATTCGTGCCCGGACCAGGCTGGTCCGGCTGTGGCCGGGGTTGTGGCTGCTCACCCTGCGGGGTGCGCTTCGCGGCGCCGAGCAGCGACTGGGTGGTGTTGCCGAGGCCGTTCGCCGCGGCCTGCGCGGCCGGGCAGGCATTCGTGACGAGACGGCCGGCCACTGGGACATCGCCGACGCCGAGCCCGCGGGCGAGATCGCCGACCGGCACGGTGAGCAGCGGGCGTTTTCCGTCCGCCTGCTTGGCATTCGAGTCGAGCCCGACGGTCAACCGGTTGGGGGCGTTGAGCGGGGCGCCCGCGTCGAGGGAGAGTCCGTTGCCGCCCTTGCCGTTCTGGAGCGTGGCGTCGCAGGCGCCGTTGATCGTGGCGTTCGGGTCGGCCTGCGCCGTGCCGGGGAAGGCGAGCACGGCTGACAGCACCGGGACCGCGAGTGCGATCCCCAGCGACGTCGCCCGCCCAGCGTGCTTCCCCATGCGCCCCTCCGACAACTGATCCGGATCACGGAACGCGCTCACGGTACTGCACGAGCGTCACCGGCTGGGGCCGAAGGCGGCGAATCACCCGGGGGTAGCGTTCGGCCCATGCAGATTGGCGCCCATGTCCGTGACGACGATCCGCTGGCCGCCGTCGCCGAGCGAGAAGCCGACGTCGTCCAGTTCTTCCTTTCCGACCCGCAGGGCTGGAAGGCCCCGAAGCCGCATCCGCACGGCGAAGCGATCAAGGAATCGCCCGTGGAGGTGTTCATCCACGCGCCTTATCTGATCAATGTCGCGTCGCTGAACAACCGGATCCGCATCCCGTCCCGCAAGAACGTGACCCAGCACGCCGACGGCGCGGCGGCGATCGGGGCGAAGGGCCTGATCGTGCACGGCGGGCACGTCGGCGCCGGTGCCGAGATCGAGAAGGGCCTGGAGAACTGGCGGAAGCTCTTCGAACGCGAGGCGGACAAGGGCGGCTTCGCGGTGCCGATCCTGATCGAGAACACCGCGGGCGGCGATCACGCGATGACCCGCGAACTCGAGGTGATCGCCCGGTTGTGGGAGCAGGTCGGCGAGTTCGGCGCGGGCTTCTGCCTGGACACCTGCCACGCCTACGCCGCGGGCTGGGATCTCGCTACCGCCGTGGAGCGGGTCAAGGCCATCACCGGCCGGATCGATCTGGTGCACTGCAACAACTCCCGCGACGAGTTCGGCTCCAACCGCGACCGGCACGCGAACGTCGTCGAGGGCGAGGGCACCATCGACCCGGAGCTGCTCGCCGAGGTGGTCCGCCAGGCGGGCGCCCCGGTGGTGGTGGAGACCCCGGGCGACGGCCAGGCGGCGGACATCGCCTACCTGCGCGAACAGCTCGGCTGAGCGCTCACTTCGGGGACGGCGGTGGCGGGTCGGGCAGTTCGAGCCACGCCAGGTCCATCGGCACCCGCGTCGTCGGTAGCACCAGTTCCCACAGCGGGTTCACGGTCAGCGTCAGCCCGATCGGCTCGTGTCGCGGGCCGTGCCCGCCCGCATCGGAAAGTCGTTGCTGGATAAGGGAAACGAGAGTCACGACAGGCCCCTGGGCACCAGGCAGAGTCTAGGAGACGGACCGGTCGTGGCGCCGGAATCCTCGCATGCGCAGCTGGTCACGGGCCCCGGCCAGCACCCCGCCGGCCGGATCGTCGTCACCGGAGAGCCGGATCAGATCGGTGCGCGGGCGGTAGATCTCGCGCACCACCAGCACGCACAGGCCGGCCACGGCCAGATCGCGCAACACCACCGCGCCGAGGAACCAGCCCTCGGGCAGTCCTTTGTGGTCGATGCCGAGGTAGTAGAACATCCGCGGGACCCAGACCAGCGCGTCGAGTGTCATCCAGCCGAGCAGCAGGCGCCAGCGCGGGATCGCCAGCACCGCCAGCGGGACCAGCCACAGCGAGTACTGCGGACTCCACACCTTGTTCGTGAGCAGGAATGCGGCCACCGCGAGGAAGGCCAGCTGCCCGAGCCGTGGACGGCGGGGCGCGGTCAGCGCGACGTACCCGATGCCCGCGACGCAGACCAGGAACAGCACGGCCACCACGGTGTTCAGCACCGCCGGGTTCTGTCCTTTGTGGAGCATTCCGTCGAAGCCCGCCCAGCCGGTGACGTAGGAGATCGCGTTGTACAGCGAATCCGGGTCCATCGGGCGCAGGGTGTTGAGGCGGAAGAATTCCCACCAGCCGCGGGTCGCGATGAAGATGAACGGCAGGTTCACCACCAGCCAGGTGAGCACGGTGAACAACGCGGTCCGCCGCCACGCTCGCAGCTTCCCGGCCCGCAGGCACAGCAGGAACAGCACGCCCACCATCAGCAACGGGTACAGCTTCGCGGCCACCCCGATCCCGAACAGCACCCCGGCGATCCTCGGGCGTCTGCGTGACCAGGCGAGGATCCCGGTCGCGGTGCACGCGGCGGCGATCGCGTCGAAGTTGGTGAACGCGTGCACCAGCACCAGCGGCGAGATCGCCACCAGCACCGCGTCCCACGGCCGGCGTTTCATCGTGCGCCCGGTCGCCCACACCGTGACCAGCCAGGCCAGCGCGAGCCAGAACGCGGTGATGTTGAAGTACACCGCCACCGGCAGCGCGCCGGGCAGCCAGCCGGAATCGGCCACCGACAGCCAGCCTGCGGCCAGCTTCGCGTTCACCCACTGGAACAACCCGGTCACCACCGGGTACTCCATGTACCGGGTGCCGTCCGGCGAGGTCTGCGAGTCCTCCTGCCACGACGAGACGTACGGGAAGGTGTGCGGATCGTCCAGCTTCTCCGCGTTGTAGAGCGGCACGACGTCCGAATAGCACATTGCCACGAACGGCCGACCCGACCGCCAGTCGAGCTGGCCGGCCCCGCTGGAATCGGTGTACTGCTGGATGCACGAGGCCTTCCCGAACCAGCACACCACCAGCGCGAGCAGGGCGAGCCCGAGGCCCACGCGCTGCGGGGACCAGAACCAGTGCCTGCCCACCGCGGCGTGCTCCCCCAGCGGCCCGCCGACCGGTCTCGTCGCCGCGGCCACCAGCGGATCGTGTCTGCTGGGCGCGATCCGCTCCGCGGGCGTCAGCGTGCGCGGTGCCGCGTCCGGATCGGCGGCGGCGGGGTTGGGCTCGTCGGGCACGTCGCGGATGCTATCTGCCCACGCGTGCGATGGCCGTCATTGAGGATCGGCGTAGAACCCGGCAAGCACCTCGAATGCGGCGCCGAGGGCCACCGCCTCCTCGTCCAGCTCGCTCACCGTCACGTCGATCCGCTGCCAGTGCGGGACCGGCAGCAGCTCCCTCAACTGTGCGGCGACCGTTTCGCGGTAGATCTCCGGCGTCGCCCGGATGGTCCGTCCGAACAGGACGATTCGCTCCAGATCGAGCACCTGCACCAGGTCGGCGAGGCCGATCCCGAGCAGGCGGGCCGCGTCCCGCGGGGTGGCCGCGGTCTGGTGCAGCACTTCGACGCAGCCGCGCCGGCCGCACACGCAGCGCGGACCGGCATAGGTGATCGTGGTGTGCCCGAACTCGCCGGCGTTCGTGCGCGGTCCACGGTAGACCCGCCCGTCGATCAGCAGGCCGACACCGATGCCGGTGCCCACCAGCACCACCGCGGTGGCCGCGGGCGACTCCTGCGGCCACGAGTGCGCGAAGGCCGCCGCGTTCGTGTTCTTGTCCACAGTGACCGGCAGGCCGGTGCGCTCGGCGAGCAGATCGCGCAGCGGCACGTCGTGCCAGCCGGGCATGTTGGTGGCGTCGCGGACCCGGCCGGCGTGGTGGTCGAGCGGCCCGACCGCGCCGACGCCGAGGCCGAGCACCCGGGCCGGGTCGACGTCGGCGAGCAGGGCGCGCACCGCGCGGGCGATCGCGCTTACTGCCTGTTCCGGGTCGAACCCGATCGGTAGTGCGCCTTCGGTGAGATCTTCCACCTCCCCGGTGAGCCCGGTGCGCAGCACCAGGAACCCGTCCCGATCGAGCTGGACGCCGAGCGCGCACCGGGCCTCCGGGCGTAGCCGCAGCAGTGACCGGGGCTTGCCGACGCCCGCCGCGGCCTGCCGTTCGACGTCCAGCAGGCGCTGCGGAAGCAGATCCGCCACGATCTTCGACACGGCCTGCTGTGTCAGCCCGGTCCGCTCGGCCAGCTCGACCCGGCTGAGCCCGCCTTCGCGCAGAATGTGCCCGAGCAGCAGCGCGCGGTTGTGGCGCCGCAGCCCGCGCAGGTTGACACCGGTCTCCGCCATCCGATGATCCTCCCGGCAGCCGGCCAGTTACGCAACAGTGTTGTTTAATGGTGTCCATGGTTGATGAGGCACGCGTCGGCATCCTCGGGTACGGGATCGGTGGCCGGGTTTTCCACGCGCCGCTGGTGGCCGCGACCCCGGGGCTGGTCCCGGCGGTGCTGGCGACCGGGAATCCGGAACGGGCGGCGCAGGCCCGTGCGGAGTACCCCGGCGCGAACGTGGTCCCGGACGCCGACGCGCTGTTCGCTCGTGCGGGAGAACTCGACCTGATCGTGGTGAGCACACCGAACCGCACGCACGTGCCGCTCACGCTGCGGGCGATCGAGCTGGGCCTGCCGGTGGTCGTGGACAAGCCGTTCGCGCCGACCGCCGCCGAGGGTGAGCGGGTGGTCGCTGCCGCGAAGGAAGCGGGCGTGGGACTCACGGTGTTCCAGAACCGGCGCTGGGACTCGGATTTCCTGACTGTGCGCAAGGTGCTCGAATCCGGGCGGCTCGGCGAGGTGTTCCGCTTCGAGTCCCGGTTCGACCGCTGGGTGCCCAAGATCAAGGACAACTGGCGCGAACTCGGCGATCCGGCCGAGGCCGGCGGGCTGCTCTACGACCTCGGGGCGCACATCGTCGACCAGGCCCTGCAGTTGTTCGGTCCGGCCACCCAGGTCTACGCCGAGGTCGACCGCCGCCGCGCCGGTGTCGCGGTGGACGACGACGTGTTCATCGCGCTGCGCCACGCGAACGGCGTCCGCTCGCAGCTGTGGGCCTCCGCGCTCGCGGGTCTCCGAAACCCGCGCTTCCGCGTGCTCGGCGATCGGGCCACGTTCACCAAGTACGGTCTCGACGTGCAGGAGCCGCAGATCAAGGAGGGCCTCCGCCCCGGCGACCCCGGCTGGGGCGTGGAACCGGCGGCAAACGCCGGACTGCTTGGCGTGCAAGGCGAAACCGAGATCGTGCCGACCGAGGCCGGCCGCTACGAGACCTTCTACGCCCGGGTCGCGGACGCACTGCGGGAGGACACGCGGTTTCCGGTCGATCCGGCGGGCGCGGTCGCCGCGCTGCGCGTGATCGAGGCCGCGCACCGCTCGGGCGCCAAGGGCCGGGTCGTCCCGCTCGGCTGAACCCCTCCACGACCACCTTATCGCAAAACGGGTGGTTTCCCTTGCCGGACAAGGGAAACCACCCGCCTTGCTACGGCGTGTTCGGTTGTTCGGGCGGGGCGGGATCGCCGGTTGGCGTGTCCTTCGGCGGTTTCGGTGTGTGCGTGGGCTGCTGCGTCGGGTCGTTCTGCCCGCCGACCGGGCGGCCCGGATCCTGCTGGTGGCCGCCACCGGGCTGGTTCCCGGTCCCGTTGCCGGTGCCCGGACCGGGGCCGGTCCCGGGGTTCTGGCCGGTCTGATCGGTGCCCGGGGTGTTCGCGTCGGGAGGCGGGTTGCCCTGGTCCGGGTTGTCGCCCTGGTTCGTGTCGGATGCGATGGAGCCGCCGCCGATCAGCGACACCTGGTCGAACTGCTCCGCCGGCTTGCCGCTGAGGTACTGCTTCATGAACTTCTCCCACAGCGGACCCGCGATGGTGGACCCGAAGATCGGCGAGTTCCCCTTGCCGTGCAAGGCCTGGTCGCCGTCGGCACCGACCCACGCGGCGACCGAGACGGACGGGGTGTAGCCGACCATCCAGGTCTGCGCGTTCGCGTTCGCCGCGGAGGCCGGCTCACCCGGCCGCTTGGTGTGCTGCTGGGTACCGGTCTTGCCCGCGCACTCGTGGCCGGACGGGCAGGTCAGCTTCGAGAAGCTGATCACCGGCTTCAGCGCGGCGGTCACGTTGCCCGCGATCTGCTTGCTCTGGTCGGCGTTGGCATCGGAGAACGCCGGCTTGCCCGCGGCGTCCGGTGCCTGGTAGGCGACCTCGTGCTGGGCGTTGGTCACCTTGGCCACGAAGTGCCGGTCGCGCTGCAGCCCGTCGCCGGCGAACGTGGCGTACGCCGCGGCCATGTCCATCGGGGTGATTCGGGTGTCCCCACCGCCGAGGGAGATGTTGTTGTCCTTGGTGGAGATCTCCGACTGGCCGCCGTTCTCCTTGGTGCGCACGCCGGCGTCCTGCGCGGCCTGCTTGACCGGGCCCTGCTTGGTGACGTTGAGGACCATGTCGTAGAACACGGTGTTCGCGGAGATCTGCATCGCGTGGGCCACCGTGCACGGGCCCGTGCAGCTGGAGCTGTCCCCGGCGTTGCGCACCACCCGGCCGTCGAACGTCCGGTTGTTGCTGCCGTCGAACGTCGAGTTGATGCCCTTGCCCATCTTGAGGAACGCGGTGAGGTCGAACGGTTTCATCGAGGAACCCGGGTTCTGCGGGGTGTTCGCCCAGTCCCTTCCGGCCTGCTTCTGGCCGTTCACGTCCAGGATCGGCTGCCCGCCGTAGTAGGCGAGCACCCCGCCGGTCTTCGGGTCCACCGCGACCAGCGCGTCGAGCAGCCGGTCGTCCGTCTGGCCCTTCAGCGCGTCGGTGGCCGCCTGGGTGGCCACCTCCTGCGCCTTCTTGTCGATGGTGGTCTGGATGGTGAGCCCGCTGGAGTAGTACTTGTCCTCACCGAGCCCGTGCTGCTCCAGCTCCGCCTTCACCTGGCTGGCGATGAACCGGTACGGCTCGGTCGAATCGTCCTTGGACTCCGACAGCGGGATCGGTGTCGGGAACTGCGCCGAGTGCCGCTGCTCCGGGGTGATGAAGTGGTTGTCCAGCATCCGGTCCAGCGCGGTGTTCCAGCGGCCCTGCGCCACCTTTTGGTTCTCCGACCGGCCTGGCTGCTGGATCAGCCCGGCCAGCAACGCGGCCTCCGAGTAGTTCAGCTGCCCGACGTCCTTGTGGAAGAAGGCCTGCGAAGCCGCGCCGATGCCGTAAGCCCCGCGCCCGAAGTAGATGATGTTCAGGTACGCGGTGATGATCTGCGCTTTGGAGTAGGTCTGGTTCATCTTGAACGACTTGGCCAGCTCGGTCCACTTGCGGGTGAGCGTGGGCGCGTCGTTGTCGGTGGCTTTTTTGATGTACTGCTGGGAAATCGTGGACCCGCCGCCGCTGCCGCCGGTCAGCTGGCTGAACGCGGCGCGCACCAGGCCGGTGATGTCGAACCCGGAGTTGGTCTCGAAGGTCGCGTCCTCGGTGGCGATCACCGCGCGCTTGACCACTTCCGGGATCTGGTTCTCGGTGAGGATCTGCCGGTTGCCGCCGGGCGGGACGTCCTTGCCCATCGGGCTGCCGTCGGCGTACAGGTAGGTGACCGCCTGGTTCTGCGACTGCGCCACGCTCTGCGGGGAAGGCACGTCCACCAGGAAATAGGTGATCACGAAGGCGATCGCCGGGAGCACGATGAAGAGGCCGACGAACGCGTAGGCGCAGCGCCGGATGATCTTCCATTTCCGCTTCTTGCGCTCTTCCGGGGTGCGGCCCTTCTTGTCCAGGTCTTCTCTGCCAGGCGGCGCCTGGGTGGGTTCGAGCCCGCCGGCCTCGGCGAACTCCTGGTCGGCCCGGCCGTCGTGGACGCGGTGCGTCATCAGCTCGGGTTCCGGCTGCGGCCCGGGTGGCGGGAACGGACGCCGTGGCCCGGGACGGCCCGGACCGGCCGGCGGCGGCCGGTACCCGGGCGCCGGACCGGCACCAGGCGGGGGCGGCGGCGATGAGCCCGGCCCGGGAGGCGGGGATCCGGGACGCTGTGGTCCGCGGGCCCACGGCGGTGGTCCGGGAGGACCCGGAGGTGGTTGACGCCGCGGATCGGGATCCCGGTCTGGCCAGGAGCGGTTGCGGTCGTCGTTCACGTGCGGATCCTCTTCTCGGACTCGGGCGTGCAGCAGGCGCAGAACCCTCTCCGGGAGAGGACGCTTGAGTACCGGCCAAGGTTCACTCCACCGAGCGTATTCGTCCGGGAAACAGCGAAGGCCCTCCCCGGGACGGGAAGGGCCTTCGCCTGCTCAGCCTGTTTTTCTGGGTGGTCCTCCGGTCACCCCGCCCCCACCACCGCCGGGGGGACCGAACCCGTTCCCGGGCGGCTCACCGAGGATCGGCGGCTTGGTCGAGGTGGTCGACGCCTTGCTGGGGGTAGCTGTGGTGCTCGGCGCGCTGGATGTCTCGGAGCTGGGCGGCGGGGTCGTGGTCGTGGTCTCCGGGGCCTGGTCCTGGGTCTTGGAGGGACGCGAGGTCGTGGTCGGAGTGTCGACCGCTTGCTTGCCGATCGGCGCCACCTGGTCGAACTTCTCCGCCGGCTTGTCCTTCAGATAGGCGTCCATGAAGGCCTGCCAGGTCGGCCCGGCGATGGTGGCCCCGTAGATCGGCTTGTTCTGCTTGTCGTGCAGCGGCTTGTTGCCGTCGCCGCCGATCCACGCGGCGACCGAGACGGACGGGGTGTAGCCCACCATCCAGGTCTGCGCGTTGAGGTCCTTGTAGGCGCTCGGGTCGTTGTCCTGCGGGGCGTACTGCTGGGTACCGGTCTTGCCCGCGCATTGGTGGCTGCTCGGGCACTTCAGCTTCGAGTGCGCGATCACCGGGATCAACGAGTCGGTCACGTTGCCCGCGATCTGCTTGCTCTTGTCCGCGTTCGCGTCGAACGCCGGCTTGCCCTGGTTGGTGGTCAGGTCGAAGATCGTTTCATCCTGGGCATTCGTCAGTTTCGCGACGAAGTGCTGGTCACGGCGCACTCCGCCGGAGGCGAACGACGAGTAGCCCGCCGCCATGTCCTCCGGCGTGACGGCCGTGGCACCACCACCGAGCGAGATGTTCGCGTCCGCGGTGCCCAGCTTGCCCTTGCCTTGCGGGGCGGGCCGCACGCCGGCTTCCTTGGCCGCTTCGGCGACCCGCGACGGCTTCACGTCGTTGAGCACCATGTCGTAGAACACGGTGTTCACCGACAGCTCCATGGCGGTCTTGACGGTGCACTGTTTGCTGCAGCTGGAACTGTCCCCCGCGTTGCGGACCTTTCGCCCGCCCAGCATCCGGTTGTTGCTGCCGTCGAAGGTCTCGCCGAGCCCCTTGCCCATCTTCAGGAAGGCGGTCAGGTCGTAGGCCTTCATCGACGAACCCGGGTTCTGCGGGGTGTTCGCCCAGTCCGTGGCGAGCTGGTCCTTGCCCTTGCTGTCCTTGACCGTGTTCGGGCCCCCGTAATAGGCGAGGACCCCGCCGGTTCTCGGATCGACCGCGACCAGCGCTCCCTTGATGTTCTCGTCGGTCTGGTCCTTCAGGTTGTCCTGGACGGCCTGCGCCGCTTCCTGCTGTGCCTTCGGATCGATCGTGGTGTGGATCTTCGCGCCGATGTTGTACAGCTTGTCCTGGTCGTAGCCCTTGGCTTCCAGCTCGTCGATGATGCGCTGCTGGATGAAGTAGTCGACGTTCCCGTTGTCCTTCTTCTGGGAACCCTTCGGGATCAGCGTGGGGAACACCGCGGCCTTGCGGTCGACGGCGGAAAGCCAGTGGTTGGCCACCATCTGGTCCATCACGTAGGTCCAGCGCTTCATCGTGTACGTCTGGTCCTCGGAACGGCTGGGGCCCTGGATCAGCCCGGCCAGCAGCGCCGCCTCCGACGGCGTGACCTGCGAGATGTCCTTGCCGTAGTACGCCTTCGCCGCCGCCGCCACGCCGTTCGCGCCGCGTCCGAAGTAGACGATGTTGACGTAACTGGTGAAGATGTCCGCCTTGGGCGTCTCGTTGTTCAGCTTGAACGACTTCACCAGCTCGGTCCACTTACGGGTCAGCGTGGGTGCGTCGTTCTTGGTGGCCTGCTTGACGTACTGCTGCGAAATCGTCGAACCACCGCCGGTACCGCCGGTGACCTGGTTGAACACCGAGCGCGCGATGGCCATCACGTCGAAGCCGGAGTTGGTCTCGAAGGTGGCGTCCTCGGCCGCGTAGATCGCGTGCTTGATCACGTCGGGCACCTGGTTCGGCTGCAGCAGCTCGCGATCGCCGTCCGCGGGTACCGAGCGGCCCATCTGCTGGTCGTTGCCGTAGTAGAAGGTGATCGGCTGGCTCTGCATCGCCCGGATGTCCTGCGGCGTGGGCACCGAGACGGTGAAGTAGGTGATCACGAACGCGATCGCGGGCACCACCACGAACAGCCCGACGCACGCGTAGAGCACCCGCCGGATGATCTTCCAGCGGCGCTTCTTGCGCTGCTTGGGCGTGAGGTCGGCTTTGCTCTTTTTCTTCTTGCCCTGCCCGTCTTCTTCGCCGTCCTCCGGTTCCGGTTTGTGCTCGGCCTCGGCGGCGAACTGCGCGTACTGGGTTTCGTCCTCGTGATCGTCGTACCGGTCGTCGTACGGGTCGTAGCCGAACGTGGTGCCGTTGTGCTCGGCGTGCGTGATCAGGTCCGGCTCGCGGTCCGGGTACTCCGGGGGCGGTATCGGCACGGGTACCGGACGGCCCTGCGGCGGGCGCCGGACGGGCCCGGACCGGCTGCCTGGCGGCGGGGGCTGGCGGAAGCCCTGCGGCGGACCGCCGTTCGGCCCCGGACGTCCGGCACCGGGTGGCGGCGGCTGACGGCGCGGCGGCGGGCCGTCCAGGATCCGGGACGGCTGGTTCTGCCGCGGGCGGCGGGGCGGCTCGTCCCCGGACGGCCACTGCGGTCCCGGGTCGTCTCCGCCGGGCCACGCGGGACCGCCCGCCTGCGGGGCACGCGGCGGACGGGGGCCGCCCGCCGGGGGACGACGGGGCGGGGCCGGGCGCCGGGGGGCCTCGCCGGCGGGCCAGCCGGGACCGGGGTCCTGCTCCGGCCAGTGGGCACGGCGAGGTGCATCAGGCTCCTGACCGGGCCAGGGGCGGTGGCGATCGTCGTTCACTGATGGGCCTCCCAGGCCGGCGCCGGGGTTCGGGACGGGCGCGGCGCCCGGTCCCATGCGGCGGTCGTGGTACTCGTCACTGGCCTGCGGTCCTCCGCGGCCGCTTGGGTTGCGGCTCACCCGTGCCGAGCACGTAGGAGAGGACCAGGTGGTTCCAGTGGCACGTCCGGCACACCTCTACGTCGTAGACGGTGAACTCGGCGAAAAGCGCGGCCATCCGGGTCAGTTCCGCGGGCGTGCGGGCCGATCCCGAGACGTGCTTGAGTTCGTCGCCGTAGACCCAGGAGACCAGGGTCAACGGCGCGTGGCGGCACATCGGGCAGGCGCGGTCCTCGGCTCTGCCGTGGAACTTCGCCGCCCGGAGCAGGTACGGGCTCGCGTCGCAGACCTCATGGTCGCCGACGCGTCCGGAGCGGACGGCGGCCAGCAGCGCACGGCGCTGCAAGGCGTAGTCCACGACCTGCCGCTGGTTTCGCACGGGAGACAGAGTACGGGCTCTTCCTGTGCTCGCAGCGCCCCCGGTCGACCGGCACCACGAGCAGCCATTCGGACACGCCGGAGATTCGATAACTCTCTGATGACGTTCCCTGACCTGCGCGGGGAACCCAGGGTTACGTCCGCCACTTCGATGTATCGGAGCGATATAGTGGCCGAGTAGGTTGAGCAGGCCGGTTCCACAGGGCCGTTCCAGATGGTCAACGGCACCGGCCGCGGTCTGTTCCCGAATGTGGGGTGCGGTGTGCTCGAACTCGCGATCCTCGGATTGCTGCACGAGGCGCCCATGCACGGGTACGTCCTGCGCAAACGTTTGCACGAGACGCTCGGCATGTTCCGGACGTTCTCGTACGGCTCGCTGTACCCGACGCTGCGCCGGTTGCTGCGGGCCGGTTACCTCGTCGAGGAGCTGGACGAGGCGGACGACCGGGCCTGGTCCCGGCGCGGCCGCCGGGTCTATCAGCTCACCGCCGAGGGCAAGGAGCGCTTCGCCGAGCTGCTCGGCGAAGCGGGCCCGGAGACCTGGGACGACGAGGGCTTCGGCGTCCACCTCGCGTTCTTCTCGCGGACACCGGCCGACGTCAGGATGCGAATCCTGGAAGGACGGCGCCGCCGCGTGGAGGAACGGCGGGAGGGCTTGCGCGTAGCGCTGGCGCGGGCCGAGGAGAAGATCGACCGCTATACCCGCGAACTGCACCGGCTCGGGCTGGAGTCGAGTGAGCGGGAGGTGCGCTGGCTCAACGAGCTGATCGCGCACGAACAGGCCGAGCAGCGCGGCCCGGAGCATCCGGGGCGCTGAGCGGCGCCGCAGCGTGGCGGCAGCAGAAGCAGATGGACAGAGAACGGATTGAAGGAGAAACCGGCATGGGCGAGAACCGCCGCGTTCGGGTGGCCATCGTGGGCGTCGGCAACTGCGCCTCGTCGCTGGTCCAGGGTGTGCAGTACTACCGTGACGCGGATCCGGCCACCCGCGTGCCCGGCCTGATGCACGTCCAGTTCGGCGAATACCACGTCCGGGACGTCGAGTTCGCCGCGGCGTTCGACGTGGATGCGAAGAAGGTCGGCCGGGATCTCTCGGAAGCGATCTCCGCCAGCGAGAACAACACCATCAAGATCGCCGACGTGCCGCCGCTCGGGGTGACCGTGCAGCGCGGGCACACCTACGACGGGCTCGGCCGCTTCTACCGCGAGACCATCGAGGAGTCCGACGAGCTCCCGGTGGACGTGGTCGCCGCGCTCAAGGCCGCCGAGGTCGACGTGCTCGTCTCCTACCTGCCGGTGGGCTCGGAGGAGGCGGACAAGTTCTACGCGCAGGCCGCGATCGACGCCGGCGTGGCGTTCGTGAACGCGCTGCCGGTGTTCATCGCCTCCGACCCGGAGTGGGCGAAGAAGTTCACCGACGCCGGCGTGCCGATCGTGGGTGACGACATCAAGTCGCAGGTCGGCGCCACCATCACGCACCGGGTGCTGGCCAAGCTGTTCGAGGACCGCGGGGTGCAGCTCGACCGCACCATGCAGCTCAACGTGGGCGGGAACATGGACTTCCTGAACATGAAGGAGCTGGAGCGGCTCGAATCGAAGAAGATCTCCAAGACCCAGTCGGTCACCTCGCAGGTGGACCGCGACCTGGGCAAGGGCAACGTGCACATCGGGCCGTCGGACTACGTGCAGTGGCTCGACGACCGCAAGTGGGCCTACGTGCGGCTGGAGGGCCGTGCGTTCGGTGACGTGCCGCTGAACCTGGAGTACAAGCTCGAGGTGTGGGACTCGCCGAACTCGGCGGGCATCATCATCGACGCGGTGCGGGCCGCGAAGATCGCGCTGGACCGCGGGATCGGCGGCCCGATCCTGTCCGCCTCGTCCTACTTCATGAAGTCGCCGCCGGAGCAGTACGACGACTCGACCGCGCGCGACGCGGTGGACAAGTTCATCCAGGGCGAGCTGGAGCACTGAGCCCCGGCTGCCGAGGTCCCGCTGCGGGGGGTCTGCCGATGGCGGGCCCCCGCAGGCGGGTCACGGCAGGCCGGCGCAGATGAATTGGCTGTTCCCGGTGGTCTTCAGGACCATTTCGGGCAGTTCACGGCCGTGCCGGGCGGCGTACTCCGGCGGCGTGGAGACGGTGACCTGCCAGCCTTGTCCGGTCAGCCAGTCCACCGGATTCCGGCGCGCCTGCGGGGAGAACAGGTCGGTCAGCTGGACGCCGAGCCGCTCCGAGGTGCCCATGTGCTGCATGTGGTCGCTCGCGCCGGCGAGGTTCTCGCCGGCGAGGCGTTCCACGCCGATCCGGCTGCCCGGGGCGGAGCATGCGGCGATCAGGTCGAACAGCTGCTCCTCGACCGGCCCGGGCAGGTAAATCAGCAGGCCTTCCGCGAGCCACACGGTGGGCCTGGTCCGGTCGAAACCGCTCTGTTCCAGTGCGGCGGACCAGTTCTCGCGCAGGTCCGCGGCGACCGCGTGCCGCGTGCAGCGGGGTTTCGCGGCCAGGCCGTCGAACACGTCCTGCTTGAATTCGAGCACGCGAGGCTGGTCCACCTCGTAGACGTCGCGACCGGTCAGGTCCAGCCGGTAGGCGCGCGCGTCTAGCCCGGCCGCCAGGATCACCACCTGCGGGGCGGGCGAACCGGTGACCAGCTCGTCGAAGTACCGCGATCGCAACCCCATGTAGGGGCTCATCGAGGCCCAGACCGGGTCGTCGGTCGCCCCCGTCGGCAGTGGTCGCGGCGGTCGCGCGGCCCGGATGAACTCCGCGGCGAAGGGATCCTCGATCAGCCGGTCCGGCCGGGCGGTCTCGACCGCGCGGCAGGCCGCGATCCCCAGGGCGGTCAGCCCGATGCCGCTGACGATGTCCCATTCCCGATCCGGCGTGCCCACGTCCTGCCCTTCGCTGCCGAGCTTGCGATGCCGGGCAAGGATGGCATTGCGCGGCCGTGTGGCGAACGCGGGACGCCGCCGTTTGCCCTACGTGTGCTGTGTCACCGACCGGCTTTCAATGCCGCGGGCAGTGCGGTCAGGTTGGTCAGCACCGTGGCTCCCGCGAGCGCTTCGGGCTCCGGCGGGAAGTGTGCGTTCGGCGCGGCGTACACGGTCATGCCCGCGGCCTGTGCGGCGCGGAGGCCGTTGGTGGAGTCCTCCACCGCGGCGCATCGCTCGGGCGGGATTTCCAGCAGCGTCGCGGCACGCAGGTATACGTCGGGGGCCGGTTTGCCGGCGGCGACCTCCTCGCTCGACACCGCGACCGGTACCAGCGAGGTGAGGTCGCACGCAGTGAGAAAGGCGTGGATCAGCACCGGCGGCGACGAGCTGGCGATCGCGACCGGCCACTGGCGGGCGACCTCGCGCACCACCTCCCGGGCGCCGTCGATCACCGGCGGGCCCGCGGTGTAGCGGCTGGTCATCTCGTCGATCACGGTGTTCGCGATCTCGTCCGGCGTCAGCCGGGCGCCGAGGGTGTCCACCAGGTACCGGGCCCACTCCGGCGTGCTCATCCCCTGTTGCGCGCGGGTCGCCTCCGGCCGCCAGGTGCCTCCGTGTGCGGCGACCACGGAGCGGCGCACCTCGTCCCAGGTCAACTCGGAATCCACCAAAACCCCATCGAGGTCGAAAATCACCGCGTCCATGGCCCGAAGCCTATCGGGTTCGCGAAGTTGTTTACTTTAGTTAAGTGATCTCCGAAGGGGTGACGACCATGGTCGAACGGGGTTTTCGGGCACCCTCGGCGAGCACTTCTGGACTGTCCGTTTGAGTGCGTTCGCCCATTCGGTCCTGATTGCGACGAATACACTCGCTGTTCACCTCTTGGTCCGATCGGGTCGGGTTTCGGCACATACGGTCGCTTCGTTCCCCTACTGAAGTGACCCTGGAGGACCTGTGTCCCTGGAGCCCGGGCGACTGCTGCCCCTGATCTCCGCCCATCCCGGCGGCCGTTCGCCGATCACCTGTGAATACCGGTGCGGCAACGCGTGTGCTCACGAGGCGCCGAACCCGTCGGGCAACGAGTACTTCGGCGACATCGCCAAGGGCGTCTCGCGCCGCGGGGCGTTCAAGGCGGGCGCGGTGATGGCCGCCGCGGCCGGTGGGTTCGCCGCGTTGTCCGGTACCGCCGCGGCGGCGCCCGCCGCGGCCAAGATCCCGCCGGGCAACGGAGCGAAGCCGGTGCCCGGCACCGACTTCGACCCCGTGCCGCCGAACCGTCTGGACAAGGTGAGCATCCCCGAGGGTTACGACCAGCAGGTGGTGATCCGCTGGGGCGACGCGGTGGTGCCCGGTGCGCCGAAGTTCGACTTCCACCGGCAGACCGCGGCCGCGCAAGCGAAGCAGTTCGGCTACAACAACGACTTCGTCGGCCTGATCCCGCAGGACCCGCTCGGCGTGCGGAACCTGCTGGTGGTCAACCACGAGTACACCACCGAGGTGCACCTTTTCCCGGCCGATCAGTACGACCCGGCGAACCCGACCGAGGAACAGGTCCGGATCGCCTGGGCCGCGCACGGACTGTCGGTGCTGCAGACCTTCCGCGATCCGATCGGCGGTGCCCTGCGCACCGTGTCCAGCCCGCTGAACCGGCGGATCACCCTGGACACCGAGTTCGAGGTACGGGGCCCGGCGGCGGGCTCGAAGTACCTGCGCACCTCGGCCGACCCGACCGGAAAGCGGGTGCGGGGCACGCAGAACAACTGCTCCGGCGGGGTCACGCCGTGGGGCACCGTGCTCTCCGGCGAGGAGAACTTCCACCAGTACTTCGCCAACGCGGACAAGGTCACCGATCCCGAGCAGGCCGCGCGGCTCAGGCGCTACCTGGTCGGCACCGGGGAGAGCACCCGCAAGTGGGAGCGTTTCGACCGGCGCTGGGACGTCGCGCAGGAACCCAACGAGCCCAACCGGTTCGGCTGGGTGGTGGAGATCGACCCGCACGACCCGCACTCCACGCCGGTCAAGCACACCGCGCTCGGCCGGTTCAAGCACGAGGCGGCGACGGTGAAGATCACCGCGGACGGCCGGGTCGCGGTCTATTCCGGGGACGACGAGCGGTTCGAGTACATCTACAAGTTCGTCTCGAAGGGCAAGTACAAGAAGGGCACCTCGGCGCACGCCCGGCGGCACAACTCCGCGCTGCTGGACGAGGGCACGCTCTACGTCGCGAAGTTCACCGGCGACAGCCCTGGCGAGATCGACGGTTCCGGCAAGCTCCCCGCGGACGGCGAGTTCGACGGCACCGGCGAGTGGATCCCGCTCGCGAGCGGTGACAAGTCCTTTGTGGACGGCTTCACCGCGGAGGAGGTGTACGTGTTCACCCGCCAGGCCGCGGACAAGGCCGGGGCGACCAAAATGGACCGTCCGGAGGACATCGAGCCGAACCCGGTCAACGGCCGGATCTACGCCGCGCTGACCAACAACACCGACCGTGGCGCGGCGGGCAAGGCGGGCGTGGACGAGGTGAATCCCCGCAACCGCAACAAGAACGGGCACGTGCTGGAGTGGGAGGAGGACCGTGGCGACGCCGCGGCCACCCGGCTGCGGTGGCGGCTGCTGCTGGTCTGCGGCGATCCGGCCGCCGCGGACACCTACTTCGGCGGGTTCCCGAAGGACCGGGTCAGCCCGATCTCCTGCCCGGACAACGTCGCCTTCGATGCACACGGCAACCTGTGGATCTCCACCGACGGCAACACCCTCGGCGCCAACGACGGACTGTTCTCGGTCCCGGTCAGCGGTCCCGAGCGTGGCCACGTCAAGCAGTTCCTTTCCGTGCCGGTGGGGGCCGAGACCTGCGGTCCGGTGGTCACCGACCAGCTGGTGCTGGTCGCCGTGCAGCATCCAGGCGAGGACGCGAAGAACTCGGCGGAGCCGACCTCGCACTGGCCCGACGGGGGCAGTGCGCAGCCGCGCCCGGCCATCGTGTCGGTGTGGCGGAAGGGCCGCTTCGGGCTGGTCGGCCGGATCGGGCAGCGGTAACTCTTTGGGGTGGCTCCTCCTGCGCACTCCCGGTGGCGGGTAATAGCTTCGCCGGGTGAGGCGGGTGAAGAGGGTCGCGATCGGACGGTCGACGGGCGTGCTGGCCGGCACAGTGGTGCTGGCCGGCACGCTCGTCGTCGTTCTCCCGGGTTCGGCACCCGCGGCAGGCGGTCCGGCCTGCGGCGGGATCGCTGCGAACGCCGGCGTGGAGGACACCGCGTCCGGCGGAATGCCGCGTGGTTACGTGTTCACGCCGGCCGCGCCGGTGCCGCGCAGTACCCCGCCGGACCGGATGCCGAAGCTCGTCACCAGCACCGCGTACCCGGTCGAGGGCAAGGTGAACGCGCAGATCCAGACGCCGGACGGCCGGGTCAGCTCGGCGAGCCAGGAGTTGCGGGCGGTACCCGGCGGCCGCTACGCACTGTCGGTCTGGACCGGCACGAACGCGTCGAGCCTGGGTTCCCGCGCGGTCGCCAAGGTGGGCTTGCGCTTCGCCGACAACGCGGGCCGGACGCTGCTGGACCACGCCGTCGACGTGGGGCACGACGTCGCCTCGGACGGCAAGCTCGCCAAACAGGACCTGCCCGCGGTGGCCGCGCCGGACCGGACCTCGGCGGCCCTGTTCTACGCCACCACCAACCACAACTGGGTCATGTGGGACTGCGTCCGCGCGGATCTGGCGGCCTACACGGTCAAGCAGGAAGTGCGGAACCCGGCCAGCGGCGAATGGTCCGCGTCCGCCGCGATCCCGGTCGGCGAGACCGCGCACTACCGGATCACCGTGGCCAACACCGGTTCCGAACCGCTCACCGGCCTGCTGGTGAAGGACCCGTGGTGCATCGGGCTGCCCGGCGCGTTCGACCTCGCCCCGGGCGCGAACCGAGCGCTGACCTGCGACCATCCGAACCTGACCGAGGACGACGACGGGCACGTCAGCACCGCGACCGTCAGCGGCGCCAACTCGCCCGCCGGACCGCTTGCCGACCAGAAAGCGACTGCGACGATCACCGTCACTCCACAACCGGCCGTCGGCAAGATCGGCGATCGGGTGTGGAAGGACCTGAACCACAACGGCCTGCAGGACGACGGTGAGCCCGGGTACGCCGACCTGCCCGTGACGTTGAAGGACGGCGCCGGCGGCACCGTCGCTTCCACGCGTACCGCGGCAGATGGCAGCTACCTGTTCGACAAGCGCCCCGACGGTACGTATCAGGTCTGCTTCGACGTGCACGCGCTGCCGGACGGCCTTACGGTGACCGGCCGCGGCGCCGGGGACCCCGCCCGCGATTCCGACGCCGACCCCGGCAGCGGCTGTACCGCGCCGTTCACCCTCGGGGGGAAGGCCCGCGAACGGACCGATCTGGACCTCGGTCTCGCCCCGCCACTGCCGCCCACCCCGGCGCCGCCGACCTCGTCCGCGGGACCACCACCCCCACCGGTCACCCACCCGAGCGGCGCACCAGCGATTTCCTGACCACTCTGCGTAACCCGAACCGAGATGTGAGACTGTCCCCGCAGCTCATATCTCGGGGAGGTCCGGAACACTCATGACCGCGGCAGTGACCGTCGGCGAGCCGATCGCGCAGCCACCCCCGTGGTACCGCCGTCCGGTGGCCTGGACCTGGATCGCCACCGCGGCCACGCTCGTGCTCTACGCGGTAGTGGCCTGGCAGCGGCGCTGGATGAGCGACGACGGGCTGATCGTGCTCCGCACCGTCCGGCAGATCCTCGCCGGGAACGGGCCGGTGTTCAACATCGGGGAGCGGGTCGAGGCGAACACCAGCCCACTGTGGACCTGGCTGCTCGCCGGGCTCGGCACCTTCCCCGTTCTCTCGCTGGAATGGGTGGCCGTGCTCACCGGGCTGCTCTGCGCCGTCGGCGGGCTCTTCTTCGGTCTCGACGGTGCCCGGCGGCTCTACGGCGGCTCGGTCGTGCCGGTCGGTGCGCTGGTCGTGGTCGTGCTGCCGCCGTTCCGGGACTTCGCGACGTCCGGCCTGGAAACCGGCCTGGTCATGCTGTGGCTCGGAGTGTGCTGGTGGCTGCTGGTCCGGGGAAAGGGTGCCCTCGGCACGGCGGTGGTGCTGGGTCTCGGTCCGCTGGTGCGGCCCGATCTGGCGTTGTTCACCCTCGTCGGATTCGTCGCGCTGGTGCTCTTGCACCGGCCGAAAGTGCGTACCGGCCTCGGCTGGCTGGCCGCCGGGGTGGCGCTGCCGGTCGGCTACCAGCTTTTCCGGATGGGCTACTACGGCCTGCTCGTGCCGAATACCGCGCTGGCGAAGGAAGCCGGGGACGCGGACTGGTCTCGCGGGTTCGATTACCTGCTCGACCTGGTCGACCCGTACTTGCTGTGGTTGCCGCTGATCCTGCTGGCGGCGGTCGTCGTACTCGCCCGGCGTTCGCGGATCCTGATGCTCGCGCCGATCGTCGCCGGGGTGCTGATGGCGGCGTACGTGGTGCGGGTCGGCGGGGACTTCATGCACGGCCGGATGCTGTTGCCCGCGTTGTTCGCACTGTTGCTGCCGGTGCTGGCGATCCCGCTCACCCGGCGGACGGCCGTGTTCGCCGCGCTCGTCGCGGTCTGGTCGGTGGTGGCCGGCGGCTGGCTGCGCGTGCCGTACGAGAAGACCGAGCTGGCGAACGGGATCGCCGACGAGCGGTCGTTCTGGGTAGCGGTCACCGGCACGCCGAACCCGGTGCCGGCCGAGGACTTCCTCCACCATGGGGAGTTCCGCCGCGCAGTCGAAGCGGTGGACGCCACCGACCGGCCCGCGGTGCTCGCCTACAGCTACGGCGATGTCAAGCAGTGGTTCCGCTTCCCCACCAGCCGGCCGTACGTGACGATGGCCGCGGACAGCATCGGCGCGATCGCCAACCTGGTCTCCCTCGATGTCCGCGTGCACGACGGCTACGGGCTCTCCAGCGACCTCGCGGCACACTCCTCGCCGATCCCCGACGGCCGGGCCGGGCATTCGAAGTGGCTGATCCCGGCGTGGGAGATCGCCGAGGCAGGCAACTCCGATGTCGCCGACGACGGCCAGATCCGGATCTTCCAGCCCGGCACGATCGACGCCGCCCGCGCGGCCCTGCGCTGTCCCGGCGAACAGGAGGTGCTCGCTTCGACCCGGGGCGAGATGTCGTGGAATCGCTTCCTCGACAATTTCACCGGCTCTTGGCAGCGCACGGCCATCCGCTACCCGCGAGACCCCGTCGAAGCCGCGCGCTGCTGAGGCTTACCGTGGCCGGTATGACCGATCTCCCGCTCGCCCTGGTCACCGGCGCCTCCCGCGGCATCGGCGCGGCCATCGCCCATCAGCTCGCCCCGACCCACCAGCTGCTGCTGGGCGGCCGCGACGCGGACGCGCTCGCGAAGGTCGCTGCGGAGCTGCCGGGCGCGCAGCCGTGGCCGGTGGATCTCACCGATCCCGCCGCGGTCGAAGCCGCTGCGAGTGGGATCGGGCGGCTCGAAGTCCTCGTGCACTCCGCCGGGATCGGGCGGATCGGCACGATCGCCGAGGCCCCGGCTTCGGCCTGGCGGGCCAACTTCGAGATCAACGTGCTCGCGGTGGCCGAGCTGACCCGGCACCTGCTGCCCGCGCTGCGCGCCGCCCGCGGTCACGTCGTGGTGCTCAACTCCGGCGCCGGACAGAATGCCCGGCCAGGCTGGGCTCCTTACGCAGCAAGCAAATTCGCCGCCCGCGCGTTCGCCGACGCACTCCGTGCCGAAGAGCCGGAGCTGCGCGTGACCTCGGTCTACCCCGGCCGTACCGACACCGACTTGCAGCGCAACGTGATCAACCAGGAACGTGGCACCTACGACGCGACGAAGTACCTTCGTCCGGACTCCGTGGCCACCGCCGTGCTCACCGCTGTCACCGCGACTCCGGACGCGCACGTCACCGAGATCACCGTCCGCCCTCGCTGAGGTGACCCAAGGCTGTGAAGGGAACCTTCACGGACTCTGAGTCTGTGAAGGGTCCCTTCACGGACCCGAAACCGGTCCGGCGCACGCCACGAGGTGGTCGCACACACCTCCGCATCGCCCACTGCCGGGTCCCCGACCAACTTTGCCGACACCCTGGACGCTGAGGCTGTGAAGGGACCCTTCACAGCCTGCGGAAGTGAGCGCGCAGCCTGCGGAAGTCAGGCGCGCAGGCGGGCGGCGGTGTCGGCGACCGACGCCTGGACCTCGGCCCGGTCGACCCGGGTCGATTCGCCCGCGGCGACCACCCGCTCGCCGCCCACCCACACGTCGCGGACACGGCGCGAACCCGCCGCCCACACGAGGTTCGACAGCAGCTGCTCGTCCGGGACGTCCAGCCCGGCGGCGAACGCCGGATCGTCGAGATCCACGTGCACCAGGTCGGCCCAGCGGCCCGGCTCCAGCGCGCCGAAATCGGGGCGGCCAAGCGCTTCCGCGCCGCCGCGGGTGGCCAGCAGGAAGGCGTCCGCCGCGGTCAGCACCGTGGAGTCGTTCGTGGCCAGCCGAGCCAGCATCGCACTGAGCTGTACTTCTTCCCACAGGTCGAGGTCATCGTTGGAGGCCGGGCCGTCGGTGCCGAGGCCGACCGCGACGCCGGCCGCCCGCAGTTCCTTGACCCGCGCGATCCCGGAGGCGAGCTTCGCGTTCGAGCCGGGACAGTGCGCCATGCCGACACCCCGCGCGGCGAACAGCGCGATGTCCTCGTCCGACAGGTGAATGGAGTGCGCGGCGAGGGTGCGTCCGGCGAAAATGCCCACCTCGTCGAGCAGCTTCGGCACCGAACCGTGCCGCTCACGCTGCGCCAGATCCTCATTCGCGGCCTCGGCGACGTGGATCTGCACGAGCGCACCGCGCGCGGCAGCGGATTCCGCGACGGCACGCAACCCGTCCGGGTTCAGCATGTACGCCGAATGCGGGCCGTAACCCAGCTCGATCCGGTCCGCCGGGCCGAAACGCAGGCCGTCGGCGTCGATCCAGCGCTCGATGGCCTGCAGCGTGGTGCGCCAGTCCATCCCCGGCAGCTCCATCACCGGCGGAGCCACCAGCGTGCGGCCGCCGGTGGTCAGCACCGCGTCCACCAGCTGTTCGCCTTCGAAGTACATCTCCGCACTGGTGGTCACGCCGTGCCGGAGCATCTCGACCGAACCGAGCAGCATGCCGGTGCGCACGTCCGCGGGCTTGAGCTTGGCCTCGGCCGGCCAGATGATCTCGTGCAGCCAGCGCAGCAGCGGCAGGTCGCCGCCCATCCCGCGCAGCAACGTCATCGGGCTGTGCGCGTGCGTGTTCACCAGCCCTGGCAACAGGATCCCGCCGAGCCGGGTCACCTCGCCGGCGAACTCCGGGGCGTCCGCTTCCGGCCCGACGAAACCGATCCGCCCGTCGTCGGTCACGTCCACCACCGCGGAGCGCAGCACGGAACAGGCGGGATCGGCGGGCAGGACGACGGGGGCGTGGAAGCGACGAGACATCCCGTGATCGTACGACCGGAATGTCAACAGCAGGTCAGGGGCAGCCCACCCAGCGTTCTGCTCCCGGCGACCGGTATCCGGCCCGCCGGCCGTCAGTCGACCACGCCGCTGCGCCAGGCCCACGCCGCGATCTCGACGCGGTTGCGGGCGCCGACCTTGGACTGCACGGCCGCCAGGTGCGTCTTCACCGTGGACAGCGAAAGGTACAGCTCGGCGCCGATCTCGGTGTTCGTCAGCCCCCGCGCGGTCGCTTTCACCACGTCCAGCTCGCGCGCGGTGAGCGGTTCGGCGGGTTTCGGGGACCCGGGTTTCGGGGCGTTGTCGTTGAAGTGCTTCAACAGCCGCACGGTGATCTGCGGGGACACCAGCGCGTCGCCGCGGTCCGCCGCGCGCACGGCCTCGATCAGCAGGGCGGGCCCGGCGTCCTTGAGCAGGAAACCGCTCGCCCCGTTGCGCAACGCGGTGTGCACGTACTCGTCGAGATCGAACGTGGTGACCACGACGACCCGCAGCGGATCGGCCACGTCCGGCCCGGCCAGCTGCCGGGTCACCTCCAACCCGTCCAGCCCCGGCATGCGGATGTCCAGCAGGCACACGTCCGGACGCAGCTCGCGGGCCCTGGCCACGGCCGACACCCCGTCCGGCACGTCCGCGACCACCTCGATGTCGTCCTGCGCGTCCAGGATCATGCGGAAGCCCATCCGCACCATCTCCTGGTCATCCGCGATCAGTACCCGGATCACCCGTTCGTCTCCCCGTTCGGCTCAAGCGGCAGCCACGCCTCGACCCGCCAGCCACCGTCCGGCCCGCGACCGGCCGAGAGGCGGCCGTGCAGCAGCGCGACGCGTTCGCGCATGCCGACCAGACCGTAGCCGCCCGACCCACCGGCCGGACGGCGAGCCGGTTCCCGGCCGTCGTCCATCACCCGCAGATGCAGTTCGTCTTCCGCCACTTCGGCGTGCACCAGCGCTTCGGTGGCGTCCGCGGCGTGCTTGCCGATGTTGGTCAGCGACTCCTGCACCAGCCGCAGCGCGGAACGGCCCACCTCCTGGGGCAGATGCGGCGGCAGATCCAGGCGCAGACTGGTGGGTACGCTGTGGTTGCCCGATTCGACCAACCGGCGCAGGTCCGCGGCGAGGTCGGTGGTGGCCTGCTCGTTGAACTCGCCCGAACCGGCCTGCGCGTCCCCGCGCATGCTGCGCACCAGCCGGCGCATGGCGGCCAGCGCCTCCACCCCGGCGTCCTCGATCCGGGCCATCGCCTCGTAGGCCAGCTGCGGGTTCTTCTCCCCCATCATCCGCGCGGCCTGTGCCTGTACCACGATGCCGGTCACGTGGTGTGCGACCACGTCGTGCAGTTCGCGGGCCAGCGCCATCCGCTCGGCGGTCTGCGCGTCGCTGACCGCGGCCTTGACCACCTGCTTCTGCTCGGAGTCCCGGGAGCGCAGGAAGAGCCCGATCGCGATGGCGATGCCCAGCAGCAGCGAGGCGAGCACGGCGGCGAGCCCGATCGTCTGCGGATCGGTGAGCAGCCGGAAGCCGGGGCGCTCGAAGTTGAGCAAGGTGGACACTGCGACCGCCACCGACAGCGCCGCGATCCGCGGCCACGCCTTCGGCAGCGCGGTCACCCGGACCAGGTTCACCACCACGCCGAGGCCGGCCGCCACCTGCGCCGGCGGGATTCCGGTGCCGGGTTCGTACCCGTAACCGAGGCGCAGGAACGGCATCACCACCCCGGCCAGCAGGATCAGCCCAGCCACCACGAGGCTCGCCCTCGCGGGCTCGCGGCGGGAGTAGATCGCGGCCACCGCGGCCAGTATCGAGCAGAACAGGATGGGGAACGACCGCAGTCCCACGTTGTAGGCCTGGGCGAATTCGAGGAACAGGCCGAGGCCGAGCGCGATCAGCAGCGGCCACTGGCTCAACGCCAGATCGTTGATCCGATGCAGCCTCCGCGCGCGTGCTTCGCGTTGTGGATCGGTGGCGTGCTGTGGCCTGCCGATCAGTCCGGTCAGCACCGCGGCGACGAGCAGCAGGAAGCCGAAGACCAGCGATTCGGTGAATCCTGCGCTGGAGTAGGTGTAGCGGGGGAACCGGCCGAACACCGCCACCGTCGTGGCCACCACCAGCGTGCCGATCACGCAGAACGCCACTCCGGGGCGCACCCGGCGGGCCGTGAAGTAGACCATCTCCACCCCGGCCACCACCTCGGTGATGGACAGGTTCGCCAGCACACTCGAGTAAGTGGGCACGCGGTAGTAGTGGATGACCATGGTGAACGCCACCAGTGCCAGCGCACCGGTCATACCCGCGAAGGCCGCCCGCTTGCGGGCCCACAGCGCGCATCCGGCCATCGCGAAGATGCCGGGGAACAGGCCGAAATCCACGAAGCGCGGGCCGACGTGGTCGAGTGCCGCGGCCGTCACGTAGACCAGGTCGAAGACCAGCGCCGCGAGCAGCAGCACCACGGACGCGCCGACTCGGTTCACGAAGTCGGTCGCGCGCGCGGAGAACGAGGGTGGTGGTGGCTCGGACACACCGAAACGGTAGATGATCCCGCGTCGCGCGCACGTTGGCCAGGTGGTCGCAGCCTCATCGGCCGATCGGCCGATGAGGCTGCCGGTGGATCGGCCGTCTGCCCGAAGTGGACATACCGGGTGGTTCCGCAATACTACTGCCGACGCAGTCGGAGATCGAAACAGGAGAGACCCTCGGATGAACAATCCACAACGGAGCGCCGAACCGGTGCTGACCGGGCGCGGGCTGGTGAAGCGCTACGGCGAACAGTACGCGCTGGCAGGTGTCGACATCGATGTCCGGGCTGGTGAAGTGGTCGCCATCGTAGGTCCCTCCGGCTCCGGAAAGACCTCGCTGCTGCACCTGCTGGCCGGCATTCTGCGCGCCGACGGTGGGGAGATCCGCTTGCAGGGACAGCGGATCGACCAGCTCGGGGAGAAGCAGCGCAGCGAACTGCGGCGTACCGAGTTCGGTTTCGTGTTCCAGTCCGGGCGGCTCGTGCAGGAGCTGACCGCGGAGGAGAACGTCGCGCTGCCCTCGCTGCTCGCCGGGCGCGGCAGGAAGGAATCCGTTGCCGCGGGCCGGGAATGGCTCGGCCGGCTGGGGCTGGCCGGGATGGAGGGCCGGCGTCCGGGCGAGCTTTCCGGCGGCCAGGCGCAGCGCGTCGCGATCGCTCGCGCGCTCACCCACCAGCCCAAGGTGATCTTCGCCGACGAGCCGACCGGTGCGCTGGACACCCGCACCGGCCACGAGACGATGAACGCGTTGCTGACCGCCGCGCGGGACTCGGGGGCCGCGGTACTGATCGTCACCCACGACTGGGAGCTGGCTCAAGCGCTGCCCCGCATGATCGCCATTCGCGACGGCCGGATCGCCACGAGGCAGCCGGCATGAACGCGTTCCAGCTCGCCCTGCGCGTGCTCCGTGTCGACCGGCGGACCCGCACCTCGGCGATCCTCACCGCGGTCGGGGTCGCGGTCGCGACCGGGCTGGTGCTGCTGCTGGCCACTCTGCCCTTCGCCACTCAGGCCCGCGAGCAGCGGGCGCAGTGGCAGGACGCGTACTGGTACGCCAAGGAAGGCAAGTCGGCCCTGCTGGTCCAGTCGTCGAAGGACTACTTCGACGGCAAGGAGATCAGGCGGGTCGATCTCGCCGTCACCGACCCCGGCGCCGTGCATCTGCCCGCGGGTATCGACAAGCTTCCCGCACCCGGCCAGACGATGGTCTCGCCGGAGCTGGGCAAACTGCTCAACCGCACACCGGCGAACCAGCTCGGTGACCGCTTCGGCAAGCCGGTCGCCGCGCTCGGCGAGCAGGCGCTGCGCTATCCGGAACAGCTTGTCGTGCTGGTCGGGCACAGCCCGCAGGAGCTGCAGGGGGCCAGCCAGGAGGCGAAGTCCGGCGTCGCCGGCCGTCCGGTGGCCGATTTCCCCCAAACCGAAGCTGAGCCGGACGGGATGCTCACGCTGCTCACCGGGGTCGGCGTTGTCGTGTTGCTGGTGCCCAGCCTGGTACTGGTCGCTTCATCGGCGCGGCTGACCGCGGCCCGGCGGGAGCAGCGGATGGCCGCGCTCCGGCTGGCCGGTGCGACGCCCGGGCAGGTGACTTCGATGGTGGCCGCGGAGACCGGGTTGTCCGCCGTGGTCGGTGCGCTGGCCGGGCTGTTGCTCAGCCCGGCGCTGTACGGGTTGGCCACGTTCGTCCCGTGGGGAGGAGGGACCTGGCTTTCCTCGGACTTCAGCCTGCCGGTGGGCCTGCTCGTGGCGATCGTGGTGGCCATTCCGGCACTGGTGGTACTGGCCGGGGTACTCGGCCTCCGGCGGGCGCTGAGCACGCCGCTGTTCGCCGGCGGCGGACATCAGGTGAAGCCGTTGCACTGGTGGCGATTGCTGTCACTGCCGGTGGCGGGGTTGTTCTTTCTCTACGCGATCATGACCGGCCGGGACTCGAACAGCGGCCAGGAGCTGGTTCTCGTCGGGCTGTTCCTGGTGGTGGGTTCGGCGATGCTGGTCGGCCCCTGGGTGACGTCGGCGGTCGGGGGCACCTTCGTGCGGATGTGGCGCCGTCCGTCGACCCTGCTGGCCGGGCGGCGGCTGCGGGAGGACCCGAAGGGCGCCTACCGTGCGACAGCCGGGATCGTGCTCGCGGTGTTCGCCGGGTCGATGGGGCTCACCCTGCTGCCGTCCTTCGCCTCACTCGGCGGCGACAGCAGCAAGTTCGTCGACTCCGCGTTGTATGCGGATGTCCGGCCGGACAAGGCCGAGGCGATGACCGAGCAGGTCAACCGGAAACTGGCCGAGGGTGGCTCGCGGGAACGCGCGGTCGCGGCGCCCGCCGTGTTGCTTTCCAAAGCCTCGGGCAAGAAGGATAAGGATCAGGAGGGGGTCTATCTGACTTATGTGATGACGTGCGCGGACGCGGCGAAGGTGATCCGGCTCGGCCTCACCGAGAAGGACTGCAAGCCCGACGTAGATCTGTACACGCCTGAGGGCTTCGACGCCACCAAGTACGTGGTGGCGAACGACTTCTTCGGAGAAGGCGCCACCACGATTCCGCTCGGCTCGATGCAGGTCGGTCGTTACCCGTCGGGGTCCGGGGCATCCGCTCCTTTCGTGATGGAACCGACGGCGTTGCCGGCCGGGGCGCAACCGGTTGATTCGACCATCGTGGTACCGACCACCGACGCCGACCGGGAGCAGGTCCGCACGGCGCTGGCTTCGGTGGCGGGCAGCTCCGGAATCAGGAGTCGCGACCAGCATTTCAACGACCAGCAACGGGAGCTTGACGACGTGCGCCGGGTGACCGTGATCGGACTGACCGCGGCCGCGATCCTGGCCGGTTGCAGTGCGGCGATCGCCACGGCCGGCGCGGTGATGGACCGGCGGCGCACGTTCGGTGCGCTGATCGCGGCGGGTACGCCGGTCCGGGTGCTCTCCCGGGCACTGCGGACGGAGGCCGCGCTGCCGTCGCTGGTGGTCACGATCGGGGCCGGGGTGGCCGGGACTCTCGTCGGGCTCGGGTTGTTCAGCCTGGTCAGCCACAACCCGGTCACGCTGACTCCGTGGCTGCTCGCGCCGGTGGTCCTCGGCGTCGGGGTGGCTCTGCTCGGGGCCTCGGTCTGCACTCCCGCGCTCAAGCGGGTGGCGGCCGAACCACTCAACGACGAATAACCGCGCACCGGGGGTGCGATAGCGACGGGCCGTTGCCGGGGATGGGAACCCGGCAAC